>NZ_JBSIPA010000595.1:0-3379 GCF_053574605.1 Caballeronia sp. M23-90
TGCGTCTGCACGGCGCGTCGGCGGCTGCCGCAGCGTCCGCCATGGGCACGAACGACAAGGGCGCGCCGCACTGATTGATCGCTTTGAGTTTGCAGCACCAAACCCGCCCTTGCCGGCGGGTTTTTTGTTGGCTGATTCGTTTCACCGAACGCCAATAAAAAAGCCGCTGCGCTTTCAAGCGCAGCGGCTTTCGCCGTACATCACAACAAGCTTGAATTACGACTTCGCAGCCGCTGCGTACTGGTTGCGGAGATCGCGTATGCGATCGTGGTTCTGGATCACACCCTGGTACTGGCGTTCGACGACCGCGCGAACATCGGCGGGTAGTTCCTTGTCCAACGCCTCGCGATAATTCTTCTTCGCGACGTCTTCACCGCGCTCGCATTCGTCAAGGATCGCGTGGTCCGTGCGGTGGCTCATAGCCGCCTTCACGTCCACCCATCCGCGATGCAGGGCGCCACCCACGGTACCGCCCGTTTCCGGCTTGCCGCCAAGTCCTTGAACCACACCTTGAAGCTCCGTCGCGCCGCGTGCGCAGTCGTCTGCGCGGCCGGCGAACAGTTGCTTGAGCGATGCGTCCTTCGTGTCTTCTGCTGCCTTCCTGAAGCCCTTTTCGCCGTCTTTCGACGTTTCGATCAGATCGTTGAGTACCGAGACGATGTTCGTGCTCATATGAACCTCCTGTGAGTTATCGAAGATGGCCCGCGGCCGGGTTTGCAAGGATGGTTCTGCAATTTCCCATCGGACCGTGGTCTTTGTACAGTCGCAACGGGCGTGCCTGAACAAAGTGCCGCGGTAGAAAAAGAAAGGCCGCCAGCGGTGCATACACTCGCGGCGGCCCGTAAAACCAAACGCACGTTTCTATGCGCGCCGTTCAGCGAATTCCTGCACCGGTTCAGGCGGCTTGACCGGGTCGAAGTCCGCCCAGCGTCCGTTCCTCCATTGCCCCGAAGCGCGTTCCACTTCCATGCCGCCGGCATCGCGAAGGATCGATGCGGCTTCACTCTGCTGCTCAGGCGAGCAGTGCACCGCTACCAGTACGCCGGACTGGCGTGCGTCGATTGCATTGGCCGAGCCGTGGTTATCGGAACTTGTTTCATCTTGCGGCGCGCGTTTGCCTGATTTGGCGTGAGACATGGCGCCGGCCAGCGAACCCACATAAGCGCCCACGCCTGCTGCGACGACCGCAGCGAGCCACGGGGCCTTGAACACGAGGAAGATGGCCGCGCCGATGATCGCGCCGATCACGGCACCGATCGTGACACCTTTACCCGCACCCTTCGATGAATCCTTCGCGCCGGCATTTGCGTTGTGGTCTCCTCCGGTGTTCAGCCGCGAGTGTTGTCCGCTTGGGGACACGTAGAAAAGCGTGACGTCTTCCTCAACGAAACCGCGCGTGAACAAGCGCTGTGCCGCGGCCTCGGCTTTTGGAAACGTCTGAAATCGTCCAGCGATGATCAGCGACATAAGGACCTCCAGAAAACGTTGAATCGGATCAAATCGAACATGCGCAACTACATGCGATGCAAACCGTCATTCGGGCTCCATGCCCGCGACGCGAAACAAGCCGCTACGCAGCACGACACTGTCGCCGCCGTTGCGATCGAGCGCTTCCGCACACACCGAACGAATCCGGGCGCGGCCTTGTTCGTACGCATTCATGAGGTCTTCCTCTCTCGCGGAAGCGGCGCCGAAGTGATCTTCGAGCGCCTCTGCAGAAATGGAACACACCACGGGGTCGGAGTCGACCAACGCCGTGAAGTGCAGCGCAAAGTCATCACCGTCGTAGACGGGGGAGTCGTCGGCAAACTGGATGTGCATGGTCGAATCCTCATAGGCCGGCCGGGGATGCTGATCGTGCAGAACAAACCTTCCCGGAACGGCGGTCATGATGCGATGCCCTTCAATTTGGCGAGTGCTGCGCCATGGCGTAGTGGTGCTTGATGATCGGCAGCGCCTTGGCCGCCGTGTTCTTGAGCAGTGCGTCGTTGCCCTTCATGCTTTCCGTGCTGAATACCGTGATCGCCTTCTGATGCCCGTTCAACGCGACCTGCTGGATATAAGCTTTATCGAACGCGGCGCCGTGCAGCGTCTCCAGGCTTCCCGTCACCGATGCATCGGCGCTCTGCGCCTCCGTGATGCCGTGATGCATGGCTGCGGCATCGAGGTAACGCGAGAGACGTGTGTGATCCGCGACCATCCGCTGAGCGAAGGCTTTTACTTGTGTATCGGACGAATTCGACAGCGCCAGTTTGCTGGCCGCGATTTCGGTGGCACCCGCGGTGCCGGCATCCTGAACGAATTGTTGGTCGATGGTCGACAGTTTGTCTTTCGCTGAGCTTGACGAAGCCGCCGACACCGGCGATGCACCACTCGCTGCGGGCGCTGCCTGGCTGTCCGAACCCGGACGGGCCGGCGCAACGGAGTTCCCGTTTTGTGCATAAGCCGCCAAGGGAACGCTCAGCGCCATTCCTATGAGCAGTGCGTGCCGCGTCAGTCGTGTCATTCGCATCTCCATGACGGGACGAACTCAAGCCACTCTTTCGCGTTCGCCAAGCGCTTCGATGATGACCTTGTTGAACGCGGGAATGTCGTCCGGCTTGCGGCTCGTAATCAGGTTGCCATCGCGATGAACCTCTTCGTCCACCCACGTGCCGCCTGCATTGCGGATGTCATCCTGCAACGTCGGCCAGCTTGTCAACGTGCGTCCCGCAACGATGCCCGACGAGATCGGCAGCCATCCGCCATGACAGATCACGGCAATGGGTTTTCCAGCCTTGTCGAATTGCTTCACGATACTCTGGGCTTTGGCATCAACGCGGATTGCGTCGCCGTTCACCACGCCGCCCGGCAGAACGAGCGCGTCATACTCGGCGGGTTGGGCCTGATCGAACGTAACGTCCACGTCCACCTTGTCGCCCATGTCAGTGTGGACGAAA
Organism: Caballeronia sp. M23-90; assembly: GCF_053574605.1. NCBI lineage: Bacteria > Pseudomonadati > Pseudomonadota > Betaproteobacteria > Burkholderiales > Burkholderiaceae > Caballeronia > Caballeronia sp. M23-90. The sequence continues at coordinate 2,940 of NZ_JBSIPA010000595.1, forward strand.
CCCTGGATTTGCCCCAGCTTTTGTGAGATCACATCGACTCGCGCGCCGGCAGCTTTCAACGCCTTTTGCGGCTCCACGAGTTCGGCTTGCTCGAATCCGTCGACCGCGAGGATCGCGACCTTGTAGCCGTTCAGGGAATCAGCCATGCATAAGCTCCTATAGTGCATTGATGAACCGGTCCCGATGAGGGAACCACGTTCATCGAAGCAGCAAAGGGTGTGCCCAGGGACTGAAAGCGAAAGGCGGCGCTCAGGCCGTTGTCGGCGTCTTGCTGCGTGAAATCCGCAACAGGCTGACCAGTGCCGCGGCGGCTGCAAAACAGGCGGCAACAATCAGCGTAATCGTTGCGCCGTGTTGCGGATTTCACGCAGCAAGACGCCGACAACGGCCTGAGCGCCGCCTTTCGCTTTCAGTCCCTGGGCACACCCTTTGCTGCTTCA
>NZ_JBSIPA010000596.1:0-3344 GCF_053574605.1 Caballeronia sp. M23-90
GCTGCTTCAGGTAATTCGCCACGCTGCCGATGGCGTCCGCGGTACTCGTGCGCAGATCGATGTGGCCGTTGCCGTCGAAGTCGACAGCGTATTTAACGATGCTGCTGGGCAGGAATTGCGGAATGCCAGCCGTGCTGCTTCAGGTAATTCGCCACGCTGCCGATGGCGTCCGCGGTACTCGTGCGCAGATCGATGTGGCCGTTGCCGTCGAAGTCGACAGCGTATTTAACGATGCTGCTGGGCAGGAATTGCGGAATGCCGATAGCACCCGTGTACGAACCCAGCACGGTAGTCGGATCGATTTGCTGGTCATGCGTCCAGACCAGCAAGTCTTCGAGATTCTTGCGGAACGTCGCCTGACGTTCGTCGCGATTCGGCGTGTTGGGGTAGTCGAAGGTCAGCGTGGTCAACGCGTCGAGCGCGCGGAAGTTACCCATGTACCGGCCATAGATGGTCTCCACGCCGATAATCCCGACAATCGCCTCGGGCGGCACGCCATACTGATCCGATGCCCGTTGCAATGCCGCCTGGTTAGCGCGCCAGAACTTCACGCCGGCCGCAATGCGCACCGGCTCGATGAAACGCGACTGATAGGCGCGCCAGTTCTTGGTAGCAGGCGTGGGCGACGGCAAGACCAGCTTGACCGCCGTTGCCGAATAACTCACGCGGTTAAAGAGTGCGTGCAGCGAGCCGGAATCGAAGTCGTAGCGCGCGACGAGATCGTTGATGAACGCATCTACATTCGGGTTGTTCGCGTAGCGCTGCGGCACGATCTCTTCTTCGAAGTCTTGCCCTTGCGGCACCGCGGGTTGAGGCGACCCTTGCGCCACCGCTTGGCCGATACTGAGTGTGCCGATCACGCCAACAAGGCAGGCGATTGAGGCGAGGCGCGCGGATCGCGCCGAAAGAGGCAAGACGGACGAACCAAACTTGAAGGTCATAGTGTGCGAAATTGTGGCGATGTAACGCGAGGCACGCGGGAAACGCGCGCAGGGCATACGAGAGTCGGATCAGTATAACCGACGTGTTTTCGAGGCTATCCCGAAAGCCCTTCAAATGGCGCGCAAGCATACAAAAGCGGTGTTCCCATGCGTATCGATTTCAGTGTGGTAACTTACCAAGAACCCGCGCGATCCGGCTTCCGCCCCATGCTTCAACCGATTGATACCCGCATCGCGTACGACAAAAACACCTGAACGATTCGAGACACGTGCGAGCGGCCAGGCCCCGCGCGGCAAACATTATGGCTACCGGCTTCTATACCCACCCAGATTGCCTTCTTCACGACATGGGGCCGTGGCATCCCGAGTGTCCGGCGCGCCTTCAGGCGATCGAAGACCAGTTGATCGGCAGCCGTATCGATGCATTGATCGAGCGCGAAGAAGCGCCGCTTGCCAGTGAAGACGATCTGGCGCGGGTTCATACGCGGGCGCATATCGACTTTGTGAGAGAGACCGCGCCATTGGAAGGACGCGCGGAAATCGATCCCGATACGCTGATGTCGCCGGGCAGCTACCAGGCGGCGTTGCGTGCGGCGGGCGCGGCGACATCGCTTGCGGTGGCGTTGCTGATCGGCGGACGCGTGTTTGCAGCCATGAAACGGTCGCTGGGCGCAGGCGAGTGGATCCGGCGCGGCATTGGCGCTGCTATGTTGCTCGGCGTTGTTGCGATATCGCTCGGACTCGATACCGGCGTGCTCGCGCGGGTTTCGACCGTTGCGACGGGTGGGCTGGAGCAAAAGCTGGTCGATCGGTTTTCGCCGGCTTCAACGCCAGCGCCGGCAAGCGCGCCAAGCACAGCCGATACGGCCAACCCGCCCGCAATGATGCGCGCCACCTTCGACACCCCGCTACCAGTCGAAGGCCAGTTGCCGCAACTATCCGGCGCGGTCCAATGGCTCAATTCGGCGCCGTTGAGCGCGGAGGATCTGCGCGGCAAGGTCGTGCTCGTCGACTTCTGGACCTACTCGTGCATCAACTGCCTGCGTTCCCTGCCGTATGTGAAAGCGTGGGCAGAGAAGTATCGCGACAAGGGGCTCGTCGTGATCGGCGTGCATGCGCCCGAGTTCGCGTTCGAACGCAATATCGATAACGTCAAACGTTCCGTGCATGACCTGGGTATCGATTATCCGGTGGCTATCGATAACAACTACGCGATCTGGCGTGCGTTTGGCAACCAGTACTGGCCGGCGCATTATTTTATCGACGCAAAGGGACAAGTTCGCTTTCATCACTTCGGCGAGGGCGATTATGCGCACTCCGAAGAAGTGATCCAGAAGTTGCTCAAGGAAGCCGGCCATAACGACGTCGGCCCGGCCATTACCAACACGGACGCCAAAGGCGTGCAGCAATCCGCCGATAACGCCGACATGCGGTCACCGGAAACCTACGTTGGTTATGAGCGAGCGGAAAACTTCGCGGGGAACGGCGGCGAGGCGCACGACAAGGTCCACACGTACGCGGCGCCCGGCGAGCTTTCGTTGAATGACTGGGGACTCGCCGGCGCATGGAAAGTGGGCGCGCAAGAGGCTTCGATCGCGCAATCGAACGGGACGATCGTGTATCGGTTCCACGCGCGGGACTTGCATCTCGTGCTTGGGCCGGGCAAGGACGGCAAGCCCGTCAGGTTCCGTGTATCGATTGACGGCGCCGCTCCCGGCGACACCCACGGCACCGACGTCGCCGCGAACGGCACGGGCACGGTAACCGAGCAGCGCCTGTATCAGCTCGTGCGGCAACCGGGCGATGTGAAGGACCGGACGTTCAGCATCGAATTCCTCGACGCCGGCGTGCAGGCTTATGCGTTCACGTTTGGCTGAGGCTGCTGCGTTGCGGCAGTTCAGTTGTCATTAAGCCGGTAGATCAGCAGGCGGCCCTTGTAAGCGGCCGTTTCTTGGAAGGCGACGCGATCGAGGCGTTCCTCGCGCATCCGGAAGCCGCGGTCGCCCATCTGCCGGTTGAACGCGGCGCGGTTGCCGCGGTCAGGGTCCACGATCCACACTTCGGCGCAAGGCAACGCATGCAAGCCGATAAACGCCGCAAGCGTCGCGTTGGCATCGCGTTCGTAGAGCAGGTCGCTGCCCATGATCAGGTCGTAACGGCCATTGACGATACTGCGCCCCGCCGTATCTGCCAGCGTGCCTGCAAGTTCGGGGATGGACCAGTTGCCGTGCAGGTATTTCATCGGCGGGAGGTCGTTCAGGCGCAGGTTTTCATCGAGGAAACTTGCCGTCAGCGGATGGCAATCGCTTGCCGTGACATCCGCCCCTCGCCGGTGCCCCACAAGACTCGCGAGCGCAAGGCCGCAGCCGATTTCGAGGATTCGCTCGGTGGCGAGCACGGGAA
>NZ_JBSIPA010000597.1:0-3325 GCF_053574605.1 Caballeronia sp. M23-90
GGATCGTCCAAAGGCAACGGCGGGATTCACCGTCAACGCATACGCGCGTGACCTCAATCACCCTCGCTGGCTGTACGTACTTCCGAACGGCGACGTGCTCGTTGCCGAAGCTGACGCGCCAGAGGTATACTGAATACCGCCGGCAGCACACTGCAAGTTCACTTCCCGCCGCATATGACGAAGCAGGTCATGAAGCACATTTCAGTGGGCAACGCCATTCGCGTACACGGCGTGAAACCGCGTGACGCGAATGTCATCGCGGCAGTATCGCTGACGAGTGCGCAAGGCGCGGAGCTCGTTGATGAAGGCCCGCAGCATCACGGTCCGAAGGCCCCGAAACCCGAAGGCAAACCAATGGACGTTCAAGGCGAAGTGACCCTGTCGCTGTATGGCCCGAAGGGCGAGCTGCGCGGCGCGCTTCTCGACGACGGCACATCGCTGCGCATGCCGCCTCACGCCGCAGCCGAACTCGTGGACTATCTGAGCCCGGGCGCATGTGTTCAGGCATGGGGGAATGGCGTGAAGAACAAGTATGGCCGCACGATCGACGTCCATGACATCGCCAAGCTGGTCGATGCTGCCTGATCCCACGGCCGGAATCTTCTGAGTGGTCGCCGTCGTAATGGCGTAGGACTTGATGCGCGGGACCGGGCGGTTCGGTCTCGCGCAAGGTCTCACGGCGCTCGCGGTGCGTATTGGCGTCGCCGCTGCGCGTCGAGGCATCGGCGGCTTGACGCTGGCCTTAGAGCTGGCCGAACCCCGTCAATCCGATCAGGCTTCCCAAGGCCAGCAACCACAACGGATGCACCTTCGTCTTGAAAGACAGCACCGCGATCACCGCCGTGATGCCGCCAAGCACCCATTGCGAGTCCGACGCCTCCGCGATCAGCGCGGCGCTCGCCGCAAGGAGACCTGCGGTCATCGGCACGAGGCCGAGTTGCACATATCGTCGCCACGGATGCAGCCTGAAGCGCTCCCACGCGTGCATGGCCGCAATGGTCACGACGGACGAAGGCCCGAACTTCGCAATCGATGTCACGATCACGCCGGGCCATCCCGCGACGTGCCAGCCAATCAGTGTCACGATCATCATGTTCGGCCCCGGCGCCGCCTGGGCGAGCGCGAACATCGCGGAAAAATCCGCTTTCGACATCCACTGATGCACCTCGACGACTTGCCGCTGCATCTCGGGCAGGATGGAGTTGCCGCCGCCGAATGCGAGCAGCGAGAGCTGGCTGAAAATTGCGGCGAGGGAAGCGAGATCGTGGTTCATCGGTTCACCTCGCGATTCGTTTTGGATGCGATGAATATCGATATTGGCGTAAGCACGAGCATCACGGGCAGCAGCGGCAAGCGCAGCAATGCGATCGCCACGAACGCCAGCGCGGCGACGACTGCCATCGACACTTTCTTGCGCAAGGGCCACGCGACTCTTACGGCCATCGATACCAGCAGACCCGCCGCTGCAGCAGCCAGTCCGGCGAAAAGGTGGCGGATGTGTACGTCGTTATGCGTGCGCTGATAGAGCACGCCGAGCCCGATCACGATCAGAGATGGCCCGACCAGCAATCCGAGCAGCCCGGCAAGCGCGCCGGGCACGCCGCGAAATTTCATCCCGATCGCGGCCGACAAGTTGATCACGTTGCCGCCCGGCAGGAACTGGCAAAGGCCGAGCAGATCGGTGAATTCGTCGGCGTTGAGCCACTTGCGGCGCTCCACGATTTCGCGGCGTGCCAGCGGCAGCGCGCCACCGAACGCGGTCAGCCCGAGCGTCAGGAAGCCGATAAAGATATCCGCGACGGTCGGCGGCGCCGGCGGCTGTGCGTGAGCGTCTTCGTGCATTGATCGCAATGAGTGCTTTGGAAAAGCGAGAGAGGGTAACGCTTTGTTCGCGCGGATTCAAAGCGTTGACTGCGTAGCCGTTGTCGAGCGTTCAGGTAGTCTTCGCCGCGTTGCGATCCCGGCGGGATTCGTAAGCTTTCAGATGCGTATAGGCAGTCGAGAAGATCGGCGAATGTTGCTCTTGCTCCGCCACCTTGCCGCGCGCAATCAGGTCGCCCACCACGTGATCCGCTTCGATACGCGCGCCGTTCTCGAGGTCGCGCAGCATCGAAGCGGTGATGCCGGACCCGGTTTCGGTGAGCATGGAGTGCGTGCGGGTCACAGCGGCTTCGCCCGGCGGGAAACCGTTTGCCGCGGCGATGGCGCGGGCTTCATCGAAAAGATCGAGCAACAGTTTCTGGCCGCCCGGCGCCGCGATGATATCGCCCACCGGCGCGCGCATCAGGCACGTGCCGGCTGCAAGCGTCGCGAGAAAGGTCCACTTTTCCCACATGGACTGGAGAACGTTCTGGCTTGCGAAGGCGTCGAATTGCGCGCCAGTCAGCTCGGCCGTGATCGCCTCGATGCGCGTCGAAGTTCCGCCCGCGCGCTCGCCAAACGTCAGGGAATGCAGCTTGTTCAGATGCACGACCGTGCCTTCGGCATCGAGCGTTACAGCCGCGACGCACTGGCCGCCCAGCACGCGGTCGGGGCCGAACTGTGTTTCGAGCACATCGAGATGATGCATGCCGTTGAGCAGCGGCAGGATGGCGGTGTTCGGGCCGACCGAGGTTTTTATCGATTCGATGGCGCCGTCAAGATCGTAAGCCTTGCAACTGAGCACGATCAGGTCGAACGGTTCGGTCACGTCCTTGGCCAGTACAACGGGCGGATTCGGTATCGATAAATCGCCGTTCGGGCTGCGCAGGTTGAGGCCCGTTTGCGCAAGTTGCGCAGCGCGCCGTTCACGTACGAGGAACGTCACGTCCCTTCCGGCGTCAAGCAGCCGTCCGCCGAAATAACCGCCGATTGCGCCTGCGCCCACCACCAGAATCCGCATGTGCTCCTCCTGAATAGTCTGATTTTTTGCGCGTGGATTTTCATGTGACCGCGCGCCGCTCCTGATCATGCCGCTCAAGCCTGCCAGACACCATAACCCGCTTCCCGCAAGCCAATAGCAAGTTCCACTTCCATCTCCCGAGCGCCTTCGTACGGCATCGGGTTATACAACTCGTACAGTTGCGGCAACAAGCGCAAGCCGAAATCGCGCACATAACGGTTCGACTGGATGCCGGCCTTGTGTTTATCGAAACGAACATCAGGGTCGATACCCGTCATGCCCACATATACAAAAGGCTTGCCCAGCACGTAATCCGGGTTGGCGCGCCGGAAACGCGCTTCGTTCCAGACCAGATCGGCGAGTTCGATCACGTAGACGTGGTAATGGTGAACCTTCCTTCGAAGCGCCATGCATTTGCCTTGTTGCGCTTATTCCGCGCGCAGA
>NZ_JBSIPA010000598.1:0-3318 GCF_053574605.1 Caballeronia sp. M23-90
TCGGCGGTGCTCGCCGGCATGGGCCTGGCGGTCGTCTCCGAGTGGATGCTGGCACCCGAACTTGCAAGTGGGGAAGTCGTATCCGTGCTCGACGACTGGGGCCTTCCCGGCGTCGATCTCTGGGCGCTTTTCCCGACTGGACGCATGGCGAGCGCGAAAGCGAGGGCGTTTGTGGCGTTCGTTGAAGAAACCCTGGCCGGTGTGGACTCGCACGTCGGATGACGTATTGCGATGGCCAGGGGCAACGTCAAATCCTGGTGCGCTGGTCGGACTCGCCCGCCGTGACTCCATGCTGGCGAAGCACGGGAAGCATGTCGTCAGGTTCCGGCCGATACGTGTAGTCCGGGTTCACCTCCGAATACAGGATCGTGCCGTCCTGTCCAATCACATATCGCGCCGGCATCGGTAAAGTCCAGCTGGCGTCGCCATTGAAAGCTGGCAGGTCGTTCTTCAAAGATTGATAGAGATCGACCAGATAGTCCGGAAGTGCGAAACGGATTCCGAATGCCGCGGCCACGTCGTTATGTGTATCGATCAGAATCGGGAAGCTCAGATTGTTTGTTCGAATCGACTTGCGGCTGTTCACTGCATTCTGCGGCGAAATGGCGACCAGACTGGCGCCGTGTTCCTTGAAAGCGGCAAGCGACGTTTCGAGCGCCTGAAGTTCGAGGTTGCAATAAGGGCACCACACGCCGCGATAAAAGCTGACCACGAGCGGCCCTTTCGCAAGCAACGCGGCCGATGAAACCCCTTCGCCGTCCGAATCGTTCAGTGTAAATTCCGGTGCAATATCGCCGGCTTTCAATGCGTGGCGTGCCTGACCCGATGCGATGAGTTCCGCAGTCGCCCGCTCCATTACCGGATGAATTTCCGGCGGTGCGAAGTACGGTGCTTTTCCGCCCTTGAAGTCCGCCTTCAAGGCATCGAGTTTTTGCTGAAGTGCCATATGTACCCCTTGCTGTGCGAGTGGATTATCCGCGTCCGACGGATCAGATCATCTTCTGCGGCCCTACGATCCGGAAGGCATGTCGAACGCATAACATTCATTCCCAGAGGGCATGGAGCGCGGTGAGTTGCATTTATTCCCGCGTGGAATTCGCGTTATTCGAAAGCGCCCGTAGCCGTTCCCAGACGAACTCGATAACTTTGCCACGGGGTCGGGCAAGACCGCCCGACACGCATACAACGTTCTCAATGGGATTCGTCATGTCCAGGTTACAAGGCAAAGTCGCGGTCATCACGGGTGGCAGCAGCGGTATCGGTTTCGCGACGGCAAAGCGGTTTGCTGAGGAGGGCGCGCACGTCTTTATCACCGGGCGGCGGCAGGCGGAACTCGATAAAGCTGTCGAAGCAATCGGCCGGAATGTCACAGCGGTTCAGGGTGACGTCACCCATCCCGACGATCTCGATCGGCTGTACGCCAAGGTCAGGGAAACCAGGGGTGTGATCGACGTGTTGTTCGCGAATTCGGGGTTTATCGAGTTGCAGGGCATTGATCAGATCAGCCCGGAGCATTTCGATAAAATCTTCGGTATCAACACAAAGGGCCTGCTGTTCACGGTGCAAAAGGCGTTGCCCTTGATGCGCCAAGGCGGGTCGATCATCCTCGTGTCGTCCATTGCCAATGTGAAGGCTTTCCAGTCTCACGGCGCGTACAGCGCGTCCAAGGCGGCGGTCCGTTCGTTTGCACGGACCTGGACGCTCGAACTCAAGGATCGCGGCATTCGCGTGAATACGCTGAGTCCGGGACCGGTGGATACGCCGATCATCGACTCGCAGTTCGAGACGAAGGAAGAATCGGACAAGCTGCGCGAGTCCTTCGCGAAAGTCATTCCTCTTGGCCGCATGGGACGCCCGGAGGAGCTTGCGGCTGCCGCGTTGTTCCTGGCATCGGACGAAAGCAGCTTTGTCGCGGGGATCGATCTTCCCGTCGATGGCGGCATGGCACAGGTTTGAGCAGCGAACCCACAGGCTGGCCAGTCGATCACGACGAACGATAAAAATGGACGCCGATGCCAGGATGCTTGCGCTAAGCGCCATATCGCACGAGTCGCGACTGGCCATTTTCAGGGTGCTCGCCGGCACGGGGCCGTGCGGATTGTCTGCCGGCGAGATCTCCGGAAATCTGGGAATCGTTCCGTCCAGCCTGTCTTTCCACCTGAAGGACATGCGCCGCGCGAAGCTCGTGTCCGCACGCCGGGAGCGGACGTTCATTTACTACTCGGCGAGCGTGGACGTCATTCAGGAAGTCATCGATTTCCTGAGTGAAACCTGTCTCGCCAGTTCGGGAGGCAGTTCTCCCGGCACGTAGGAGGGCTGTACTCCGGTCAATCAGGCTTCAGCATTCTCCGGCAACTTCGCGATCACCTTGATCTCGAACTGAAAGCCATAGAGCCAGGTCACGCCGACCGCAGTCAGTGTCGGATGCGGCGCGTCGCCCCAGTACTCGGATACGACCTTCCAGATTGTCTCGAACTTCGATTCCGGGTCGACCATGAAGACCGTGACGTCGACCGCGTCGTCGAATGTGCATCCGGCCGCCGCCAGAATCGCGTTGAGATTGTCGAACGCGAGCCGGACCTGCGTCTCGAGATCCGGCTCGGGCAAACCGTCCTCACGGCTGCCGACTTGCCCCATTCGTGATTACAGCGATCGCTCGATCGCTTTGCCGAGCAGGTCCAGGCCAAGATCGATTTCATCTTCGTGAACGGTCAGCGGCGGCGCGATCCGGAATACGCCGCCCATCCCGGGCAACTGCACGATGTTCATGCTGAGCCCGAGATTCATGCACTCGCGCGTGATCTTGGCGCCGAGCCCATCGGCGGGTTCTTTCGTGCGGCGATCCTTGACGATCTCCATGCCGAGAAGCAGGCCACGCCCGCGAATATCGCCGATGCAATCGAAACGTTCCATCAGACCCGAAAGGCCCCGTCTAAGCCGATCGCCCATCAAGTTCGCACGCGCAACCAGCCCCTCGCGCTCGACTACGTCCAGCACACGCAAGCCGATGGCCGCGGGAAGCGGATCGGACACGTGGGTCGTATAGAACAGGTAGCCGAGCTCGTGCGCGCGCTCCTCGATCGCGGCGGACGTCACGACGGCTGCGAGCGGCAAACCGGCGCCCAGCGTCTTCGATAACGTCAGGATGTCGGGCGTGACGCCATCGCGCTCGCAGGCGAACATGGTGCCCGTTCGGCCGATGCCGGTCTGCGCTTCATCGAGGATCAGCAGCATGCCGCGCTCCTCGCATTTGCGTTTCAGCGCTGCCATATAGCCAACCGGCAATTCGATGATCCCGCCGGAACTGAGAATCGGCTC
>NZ_JBSIPA010000599.1:0-3306 GCF_053574605.1 Caballeronia sp. M23-90
TTGGGCCGAGCTCGACGCCGCCGACGGCATCATCTTCGGCGCGCCGACCTACATGGGCGGGCCGTCCGCCGACTTCAAGAAATTTGCCGATGCCAGTTCAAAACCCTGGTTCGCGCAATCGTGGAAAGACAAGGTCGCCGCCGGTTTCACCAACTCGGCGACCATGAACGGCGACAAGCACTCGACCATCGCGTACTTCATCACGCTCGCCATGCAGCACAGCATGATCTGGGCGGGCACCGGCATGATGCCGTCGAACACGAAGGCGGCCACGCGCAACGACCTGAACTTCGTTGGTGGTTTTTCGGGCTTGCTCACGCAATCACCTGCCGATGCATCCCCGGACGAAGCACCCCCGCCCGGCGACCTTGAAACAGCAAAAGCATTCGGTGCGCGAATCGCGGCCGTCACAGCCCGCTGGACCGGAAAGTAGGCCAACCACACCCGCTCATGAAAGCAGCGGAAAATCGTCCCGCCGAATCGCGTCTAAACGGCATCGAATGATTTGCGGGACTGGCTGCGCCATCAGAAACGGTACGACACCGCCAGGAACGTGATCAGCGGATCAGCGTTCAGCTTGCCTTTGGTCGTGGCGAGTTCGGTGCCGTCGGCCGCCTTGATGATCAGCGATGACGTCGTCTTCAGCGGAATGTACGTGAGGGACGCAATCAAACCCCAGTGTTTGTCGAAGTTGTAGGTGGCGCCGACGTTGAACACCGGTTGCCACGACGACGAAGCCTTCGCGTCCACCGATGTCTGCCCCGGCTTGCCCGCAGCAGCCGCCAAAACAGCGCCGAGATTGTTCTGTGTCGAGTTGACGAAGCCGTTGGTGAGTTTGATGTTCGTGAAGAAGTTGTACGACACGCCAATACCCGCGAACGGCCGGAACGCCGACGTCGGTGAATTGAAGTAGTACTGGAAGATCAGCGCCGGGCTCCACTGCCGCACGCTTTTCACGATCGGATTGGTCTGATCGAGATTCTGGTTGCCGAGCGCGCCCGCCGGACCCGGCGGCCGGATGGTGCCGTGACCATCGAGCTCGAATTCGGGCGGCACGCCGCCCACGAACGTCGTCGCAATATGGTCGGTGAAAAAGTGTGTGAAGACAAGGGCGAGGGTATCGGCGCTTTTTGTCGAAAGGCCCGTTCCCGCCGACGTGAATTGCGACGGCAAGCGCAGCGGCGTGTTGATCGGCACGGGCGCCACGTGCGTGGTGAGTTCGCTGCTCGAATCCTGCGGCATGACGTGGAACCAGCCGAGGCCCACGACGTTATCGCCGGCGCTTTGCGCGTGCGCCGTCATTGAAGCGCAAGCCCAGGCGCACCCGATCACCGCTGCCAGTATCTTTCTCATATCGTCTCTCTTCGGTTACAGGCCGTCACGCGACACGCCGCTTCTATATAGAAGGAGGCGTGAAACGCGCTCAGCCCTTTTTGATGGGCTGCCGGACGGTCACTCGACAAATGAGCCGATGGTGAAATACGGAGTCGTCGGATCGCTCTGATCGAGGTAGCCGAACACGCCGCCGGAGAAGATGAACTTGCCGGTGGGTGTCGCGCCAGTCGATGCATTGACGACCGTCGACGTCACAAGACCCTGGATGGTCTGCGTGTAGTCGAGGTTCAACGCACGCGACAACGCAACTTGCGACGGCTGGAACGGATCGATGAGCGTGGCCTGCGTACCGGTGAGCGCTGTTGTACGGTAGTTGAACTGGTTATCCACGCCCACGTATTCGCCATCAACCGATCCCACCGCCACGTTCGTTTGCGGCGAGAGCATCGAGATACCAGATTCGTCGTCGGCGAAAGGCGGAATGCCTGTCGTGATCGTGGCGTTCGCCGTGCCCGTACGAACCAGGATCGGCACGTTCACGCCGCGCAACTTGCCGACGATCATGTAGCCCTTGCCAAGCGGACCGGTCGCGAGCGTCGGTTTGCCTTGTCCAAGGAAGTTGTTCGTGACGAACGCGCCGCTGCCATCGGGCGATGGCGTGAAGTTCGATCCCGCCTGCTGGCATTTGCCGGCATTCACGCCGGTGTTGTCGCACTCTTGCCACGTGCCGTCGGCATTGATGGTGATCTTTGAACCGACGGCAAGACGCGCATAACTTTGCGATGGCACTTCGTGGTACCCAAGCTGGTTATACGATCCCGCGACATTGGCGAGATTCGTTTCCAGCGTCGAGAAGCCGATGAACGGGTAATACGGGAATGTGCGATCCGGCACGACGCCCTGCCCGAGAATGCCGCCGAACTGCAGCTCCTTGCCCGGAATCGTGCCGCCCGCCACACCCTCGCCCACGAAGATACGCGCGGGGCGCGTCGGGTCGAGCGTCGCGCCGTTCAACTGATACGCGCATTGATTCAGCTTTTGTGTCGGCAGGCCGGTTTCCATCGTGAGCGTGCCGCTTTGCGTGGTGCCGGCGCGCGTCGGGGAGACGGTGCCGGTCGTGGCGGGTATCGGCGATTCAATGTACGTCACTTGCCACGTAAGCTTGGTGGTGTCGAGCTGCAGCTTGACGAGTTCGCCGTCGCCACCGCCGCCGGTGAAGTTGGTCGTGTAATCAAGCGATGCCGGGCACAAACGGACGACCGGCGCCTGCGGCGCATCGCTGCCGCCCCCACACGCGCTCATCAGGAACGGCGCCGCGCCCGCGATTGATACAACTGCGCCAAGAGTTCTCCATTTCATGCTGCTGTCTCCATCCACATGGGTTCGTTCGTTGGCGGCCGACGCATGCCGGCCGCCGTGTTTTCCACTTATTTGCTCAGCAACGCGCCAATGCCGAAGTACGGGCTCGCGGGGGTATCGGCATTGACGGAGGTCGATGTCGGGCCGCCATTCACCGTGCTTCCCGCTATGAAGATCCCATACAGGCCACCCGCCGATATCAGCGCACCCTTGCCGCCGTTCTGGTCCTGCACGCCGATCAAGCCGGGCAACTGCTGCGCGTAACTCATGCCGAAGCCGGTCTCGGTGCTTTGCGTCGATGGATTGATGAACGAGCCGACCGGACCTTGCAGCAGCGCGGCCGTGTACTTGAAGTTCGAATCCGCGCCGACGTAGCCGCCATCGAACGCGCCTGATTGCAGCGCTGTGTTCGGGGCGAGCATGGCGATGCCGGATTCATCGTCGACTTGTGCTGCGTTCGTGTTCAGCGGCGTGAGCGGCGACGGCACGAAGACCTGGCCCGTGCGCACGACGATCGGAACGATCGCGCCGTTCACCTTGCCGATCACCATGTTCGCGTTGGCCACGGCCGGGAACGTGAGCGCGCCGACGAGCGGCAGCGTGGGCGTCGCG
>NZ_JBSIPA010000059.1:0-22347 GCF_053574605.1 Caballeronia sp. M23-90
TACCGATGGCGCGTTCACTGATTCTGCAACGGTCGGCTTCCATACATTCGGAGCGATTCGCGCCGGCACGTTATCAGGTAATTTCACCGACAAGAGCCTGAGCGTCCACGCGAGCAGCGCCGGGTGGTGCGGGATCGTACACGCCGTCACGATCACCGCGCCTTGCTGACCACTGACGACATCCGTCAGCGCCGTTTGTTTGATCGCCGCTGCGCGCAGCGTACGCAGGATCAAAGGCGTTTCGGCGTCGGGCACATCGCGCTTGATGCCACTGCCCTCGTAGGTCGGGAATGCATACGCATCGAACACGCCCCGGTCAGTGCCTGCATTGCGCCAGAATCCGCCTTCCACGCCGGACATCTGCGCCAGCACGACATCGAGAATGGCGTGCATCAGATCGGCGTGCGGATCGAGATGATCGGCGCCGCCGGTTCTGTCGATGGAGAGATCGTAGCGCGACGCCACTGCCTGGCAGCCGGCCAGACTGCGCTCGCGAGCGATGTCGATACGCCGTCCCGCGTTTTCCTGGGCCATGAACAGCACGAGGGCGCAAAGCAGCGCGCACATGACTGCCACCAGCGCCCAGAAGAAGGCTAGCTGGCTGGAGAACGACAGGCGTGTGGAAGAAGCTGGCATGTACAGACGTGGCGGGGAGGTGCAGCACTGGAGCAAGAAACCTGCCGGACCACCGCCCGCGCGCAAGAAAGCCACGCCAAGCGCGCAAACCCGCCGCCCAATAGAATGTCAGTGATCCGATAAAAGGAGCAACACTCATGGCGATGGCAACCGAATACACACCAGACGCGCCGGCGCGTGCGGATGTCGATGCTTTTGCGGGCCCGACGGTGATCGAGTTCGGCACCAACTGGTGCGGTTACTGCAAAGCCGCGCAGCCCGCAATAGCGGAGGCGTTCAAGGACCACGCCGACATGCGGCACCTCAAGATCGAGGACGGCAGCGGCCGGCCGCTGGGACGATCATTTCGGGTCAAACTCTGGCCCACGCTGATCTTCATGGACAACGGGCGCGAAGTCGCGCGGCTGGTCCGGCCAAACGATGCATCGGAAATCCGCGATGCATTTGCGCTCCTTGACCAGGCTTCATCTGCGTAAAGTGCGTCCCGGCGAGGGTTTCCACTGAGCCTCGGCGGCGTGGAGGGGCGCAATATCATCGATGAGAGCGGGCGCAAGAGTTGCACGCCGTGAGCAACCGTCTTGTCCCATCAGGAGGATCGTCATGCCGCGTTTCGCTGCCAACCTCACCATGATGTACAACGAGCACGCGTTCATCGACCGGTTTTCGGCGGCGGCACGCGACGGTTTCAAGGCCGTGGAATTTTTGTTCCCGTACGAATTTCCGCCGTCGGACATCAAAACCCAACTCGACGATAACGCCCTCAAACAAGCGCTTTTCAACGCGCCGCCGGGTGACTGGAGCGGCGGTGAGCGCGGGCTTGCCTCGCTGCCGGGACGTGAGGATGAATTCAGGCGCAGCATGGACATTGCGCTCGACTATGCGCGCATTCTCGGCAATGACAAGCTGCATGTGATGGCTGGTCTCATTGCTCCGGAGCAGTCGCGCGAGCAGCATCGCGAGGTGTATCTGAAGAATCTCGCGCTCGCGGCCAACATGGCGGCATCCGCCCATGTGACGATCGTCATCGAACCGATCAACACGCGCGACATGCCGGGCTTTTTCCTCAACCGGCAGGACGAGGCGCAAGCCATCTGCAGCGAAATCGGTGCGTCGAACCTGCAGGTCCAGTTCGATTGTTATCACTGTCAGATCACGGAAGGCGATCTCGCCGTCAAGTTGCGGCGCGACATGAAGCGGCGCAATGCGGGTATCGGCCACATTCAGATTGCGGGCGTGCCGTACAGGAACGAGCCGGATACGGGCGAAGTGAATTATCCGTACCTGTTCGATCTTATCGATTCACTTGGTTACAGCGGCTGGATCGGGTGCGAATACCGGCCGCGCGCCGGGACGTCCGACGGTTTGGGGTGGCTCGCGAATTACAGGCATTCCGGTCATTTACCGCGCACGTGACAAAGCGCGCTGCGATGCGGTCCGTCGTCGGTAGATGAATTCTGAATGACGAGCCGTCAACGATTTATCCGCTGTTTTCAGGAGATTTCACATGCAGATCACGGGCGAAATGCTGATCGGGAAAACTGCAGTGCGCGGAACGGATGCAACGTTGCACGCCTTCGATCCCGCGCGCAATGTCGAGTTGAAACCGGCGTTCGGCGGGGGCGGCGCGAAGGAAGTTGCACGCGCGGCCGAGCTTGCCGAATTCGCTTTCGATGTTTACCGGCTCACTGCGCTTGAAACGCGCGCGCAGTTTCTCGAAGCGATCGCGGACAACATCGTGGCGCTGGGCGATGCGCTCATCGAACGCGCGCATGCCGAATCCGCATTGCCGAAGGCACGACTCGAAGGCGAGCGCGGCCGCACGGTCGGGCAGTTGAAGCTGTTTGCATCGCTCGTGCGCGAAGGGCGCTGGTTGAGCGCCACGCTCGATTCGCCGCAGCCTGATCGCAAGCCGTTGCCGCGTCCCGACCTGCGTCTGCAGAAGATACCGGTAGGCCCGGTTGCGGTGTTCGGCGCGAGCAATTTCCCGCTGGCGTTTTCAGTGGCCGGCGGAGACACGGCTGCCGCGCTTGCTGCCGGATGTCCCGTCGTCGTCAAGTCGCATCCCGCGCATCTGGGTACATCCGAGATGGTAGGCCGCGCGATACAAAAAGCGGTGTCGGACATGGGTTTGCCGGAGGGCGTGTTTTCGCTCGTGGTGGGCGCGGGCAACGAGATCGGCGAAGCGCTCGTCGCGCATCCGGCCATCAAGTCCGTGGGGTTCACGGGCTCAAGGCGCGGCGGTCTTGCGCTGATCGATATTGCATCGAAACGGCGGGAACCGATCCCCGTCTTCGCGGAAATGAGCAGCATCAATCCGTTCTTCGTGCTGCCGGGCGCACTGGCCGCGCGTGCCGAGTCGCTCGCGAACGGCTTCGTGGATTCGGTCACGCTGGGTGTAGGGCAGTTCTGTACAAACCCCGGGCTCGTGCTTGCGCTGGAAGGGCCGCATTTGCAGGGTTTTATTGACTATGCGGTGAGCGCGCTGGAAAAGAAGGGCGCTCAGACCATGCTCACGGCCGGGATTGCGAAGGCGTATGAGGAAGGCATCGCGCAACGCGATAAATCCGGCGTCGAGCGCATTGCGACGGGCGCCGAAACCGAGGCGCCCTTTGCCGCAATGCCCGCGCTGTTTTCCGTCAACGCCGAGCGTTTTGCGGACACGCCGCATCTGGAGGACGAGATCTTCGGGCCGACTGCGTTGATCGTGACCTGCCGCGATGAAGACGAAATGCTGGACCTGGCGCAGCGTATCGAAGGGCAATTGACGGCCACTTTGCAACTCGAAAACGATGACGTGCCCTTCGCTCGCCGCCTGATGCCGATACTGGAACGCAAGGCCGGCCGCATTCTTGCGAACGGTTTTCCAACGGGCGTCGATGTATCGTATGCAATGGTGCACGGCGGCCCGTATCCGGCGACCTCCGACAGCCGCGCTACATCGGTGGGCGCAATGGCAATCGAGCGTTTCTTGCGGCCGGTGTGTTATCAGGATTTGCCGGCGGCCTTGCTGCCGCTTGCACTTCAGGACGACAATCCGCTGAGCCTCTGGCGTTTGCGCGATGGCGAACTTGGACCCAACTAAAAGGAGACTTTATCTTGATGGAGCGCCGTTATCCCGATCCCGCCGTTCGCGTGCTCGATGAGCGATTCAACAAGCTGCGCGTGGCGGCGGCATCGGTGGAATGTTTGTATCAGGGCGCTCGATGGTCGGAAGGCCCGGTCTGGTTCGGCGACTCGCGCTCGCTGTTGTGGAGCGACATTCCGAACAACCGCATGCTTCGGTGGGACGAGGAAACCGGCGTTGTCAGCACGTTTCGCAAGCCCTCGAACAACGCGAACGGCAACACGCGGGACCGCGAGGGCCGGCTTGTCACGTGCGAGCATCTGACGCGCCGCGTGACGCGCACGGAGTACGACGGATCGATTACGGTCATCGCGGATCAATACGAGGGCAAGCCGCTCAATTCGCCCAACGACCTGATCGTGAAGTCCGATGGCTCCATCTGGTTCAGCGATCCGACATTTGGTATCGATGGATTCTATGAAGGTGAGCACAAGTCGCCGGAGTTGACGCCGGGGGTGTATCGCGTGGATGGACAAAGCGGCGAGATCACCCTGATGATTTCGGATCTTGCCGGTCCGAACGGACTCGCGTTTTCGCCCGACGAGTCCGTACTTTATGTGGTCGATTCACGCGCGTCGCCGCGCGAAATCCTTGCATACGAAATGGCGCCCGACGGTCGTTCGTTCAAGGACTCGCGCGTGGTGATCGACGCACGGGACGGTACGCCCGATGGTTTTCGTGTCGATATCCACGGCAACCTCTGGTGCGGCTGGGGCATGGGCAGCGACGAGCTCGACGGCGTGCGCGTCTTTACGCCGCAAGGCGAAGCGATCGGACATATTGCGTTGCCCGAACGTTGCGCGAACGTATGTTTTGGCGGCCGTCACCGCAACCGCTTGTTCATGGCTGCAAGTCACGGCCTTTATTCACTCTACGTCAACACGCAGGGCGTGAAAGGCGGATGACATTTCATGGCGCCGCGCGCCTGACGTTCTTGCGTGGCGCACGGTGACCAGTAGCGGACTTCGCTCAAATAACGATGCACACATCGAAGTCCGGCTCACGAATATCCGTTATCAGCGAACCTTGTAAATGCGGCCGGTTTCGAGGCCCTCCACACTGCGGCTATAGGCCAACGCGACGCGCGCGCCGGACGCGGCTTCAAAGCCACGGAAGTACGGGCCGAAGGCTTCACGCGCTTCTTCCAGCATGGTTGCATTGACGACATTGATGCGCAGGCCGCGCGGCAGTTCGATCGCCGCGCCGCGCACGAAACCTTCAATCGCGCCGTTTACCGCAGCCGCGCTCGCGCCGTACTTGATCGGCTCATCGCCCACGATACCGCTCGTCAGCGTGAACGAGCCGCCGTCATTCAGATAGCGCTGCGCGTGGAGTACGAGATTGACCTGGCCCATGAGTTTGTCATCGAGGCCTATGCGGAATTGCTCCGAGGTCATCTGGGAAAGCTCGCCGAAATATACGTGACCGGCGGTGGCGACGATGGCGTCGACCTGTCCGATCGTTTTGAAAAGCGCGTGCACGCTGTCGAGATTCGTCAGGTCCGCACGATGCGCGCCGCGTGTGGCGCCGATCTCGAACACTTCATGACGCGGGGCGAATTCGGCGAGGACGGCACGGCCTACTGTGCCGGTTGCACCGATGACGGCAATTTTCATGAGAGGCTCATCGAAAAAGAAACGGGCTCTCATTGTGCGTTTTCACGGCCGCTTGAACAAGCTGCGGCTTCTGCAAACGGCTAGCTGTGTTCGCGCGATGCGTCCGGCGACAGCAGGAAGATCGATGCCGCCAGCTTTGCCACCAGCACCGCACCGGTAACGACGGCTGCCGTGGGGAACATTCTCCACTCTGCGGCAAGCATGGGACCCACGAAGGCGACCGACGCAAGGCCAAGTGCAACGGTTGTCCAGCGCGCCCACTGCAAGCGCATTGCCACGCAGACATACAAGCCGCCAACGAGTATTCGCGATGCAACCAGCGGCGCCAGAGGCTCGTCCGGACCCACCATCAACGCGAGTCCCATTTCGGCCCACGAGAAGACGTAGGCGATGCCCAGACACGCGATAGCGGTCGAAAGCGCCTGCTGTGTCCAGGGTGCGCGCAGATCGAACGAGCGTGACGCGCCTTGCGGCGCGGCTTCGTTCGAGTAGGTATTGGTCGTAGTCATGTCTGGTCCCGTGGCGTACTTTTTCTAGAATTTTCAAAGCTTTTGTTTGACCCCGGCCTCTCAACGCACAAGGCATGCCAGGCGCATCCCAAGTTGGGAACATCGCTTGCTTTCAGTGCCTTCAAGCCCGCTGGGAGCGGATTTGCCTGAAGAAAGCAAGTGTCGGTCGTTGGCCTCAGCAGAACGGAAAAGCGGCGGCGGCACTGCCTCATTGCAAGCTCGTTCGTCGCAATGGCAGGCTTTACACACTGACCCGGCGAACCGGATCGAACGAAGTTGATGACAGAGGAGCATTCATGAGCAGCGCACAATCCAACGAACCCAAGGAACAAAACCCGCATTCGGAGCGCACAGAGGAGGATGTCGACAAGGCCGTGGAAGACACGTTCCCGGCAAGCGATCCGCCTTCGACAGGCGGCGTGACCCGCATTGAATCGGACGGCGACAAGGACAAGTCGAAAACCAAATAAACAAAAACCGCGCTCGGCGCGGTTTTTTCTTGGAGACGGAAAGTTGCATTGCGATCAGGACTTATCGCGCCGCTGGATTTCGATCAGCCTCGACGGGCGGACGTGATTGACCGCGAAGTGCTTGCGTCCGCGCAAGGTGTCGCCGCGGGCATCGCGGTCAACAAAGTCGTACTGACGTTCTACCTCTTCCGCATCGGGCGCGATCATGCCTTTATCCACGACGCTGAAACCATTTTCCAGTTTGAGCGCAAGGCCGTTACGCGCAGGGCGGCTGTCGAAACCACCGAGGCCATCGCCCTGTTCGAAATGCGAATTGACGAGCGACGCGTTCACGCCAACGAACGCATTCGGATTCTCTTCGATCAGGAACTCATCCCTCGCGGCATCATGGTTCTTGCTGTCGGCGTCGACGGTGTCGTCGAGCGTGTCGTCGTTGAGCACATCGATTGCGTGGCGCGTGATGTTGAGATCGCTGATCGGGCCACCTTCATCTTTCGATGCCTTGGGTGTTTCCCCGTCTTGCCGCGGACCTGCCTGATTGCTTTGTGCTGCAGCGGCGACATCGCTCGTCTTGGCGTGCGCAGTTTCCGTCTCGGGCTTCTTCAGCGGACTGTCCGCCGCGCGTTCCTTTTGCTTGTCCTGCGACTCATTATTCTGCGCATTATTCATGGTTCACTCCGCCTTGACTTGATTAACGCAAGTATAGGACGCAAGAAGTATTCCGGAACGCACGCGGGCCTTGCAGCGAGCATATGGAATAACCAACGGGATAAATCATCAGTAAATGTTCCAAGCGCGATCGATTTTTTTCAGTCGAACATGAGATTTCGCAAGAGTATGATTTGTTGTTCGCGGGGCCTGTGCACGGTACCGGAGGGTCCAGACCGTACCCATGATGTGCGCACGAGCGAGCAGGAGACGACCATCGCGAATCCAGCGAGGCACTTAAAATATGGGGGTGATCTGTGCAATATGACGATGCATTTTCACATCGCGGATATCTGCTTAATTGTGCGCCGGCGCGTCAGGGCGATGGCTGTTTTCAGCCGTACGTAGTGATCTCGCGTTCGAGCGACGGCGAACTGGTCGCCAACCGTTTTTTTCCCGCCGACCTGCGTTTCGGCAATGCCGACGAAGCCATTGCCCATGCCCGCGACTGGGCTGTCCGGTGGATCGACGCAAGCCATGTCAAGGTAGACCCAAAGTCCTGAGTGCTTCGGGAACGTCGACCGGACGTGGCGGAATAGGGCGTGTACCCGGTCCGGCATATCGCCGAAAAAACGGTTAATCTCGGGGATCGATTAGAACGTGCCGTCACGGCGTCCACCGCTCAAGCCCCAAGACATGCCCAAAACCGTTTTTCCCGAAGCTTCAGCTTCATCCCACGAATGGGGCCTCGACCAGATCGTGGCCGACCTGCGCGCGTCGCGCGAGCAATTGCATCGCACGCGACATCCGCTCGGCATACGAGAGTTGCCGTCGCGTGAAGCGATCATCAAGATCGTCAACGGCTTGCGGGCCGCCCTCTTTCCCACGCATTATGGCGCCGCTGACCTGACGGCCGAAAGCGTGGATTACTACGTCGGTCATACGCTCGAAAGTACGCTACGCCTGCTTGCTGAACAGATTCGCCGCGCGCTGCGTTTCCTTCCTGAAAATCACGATCTCAGCGATGCCGAACTCGGCACGCACGCGTTCGAACTTGCACGGGAATTCGGCACGCAGTTGGCCGGCATCCGTGCACTGCTGGTAAGCGATATCCAGGCCGCATTCACCGGCGATCCGGCCGCGCAGCACATCACTGAAATCCTGCTGTGCTATCCGGGCGTCTGGGCCATGACGCATCATCGGCTGGCGCATGCGTTGCACAAGCTCGGCGTGCCGCTGCTTGCGCGCTTCATCAACGAGATTGCGCACTCGGCGACAGGTATTGACATTCATCCGGGCGCGACCATCGGGCCGAGCTTCTTCATCGATCACGGGACGGGTGTCGTGATCGGCGAGACGGCCGTGATCGGCGAACATGTGCGCGTGTATCAGGCGGTGACGCTCGGCGCGAAGAGCTTTCCGGCCGGCAACGACGGTGTCCTCGTCAAGGGCAACGCGCGGCATCCGGTGGTGGAAGATCACGTGGTCATCTACGCCGGCGCGACCATTCTTGGGCGCGTGACGATCGGGCGTGGGTCGGTGATTGGCGGCAACGTGTGGTTGACCCACAGCGTGCCGCCTGGCAGCAGTGTCTCGCAGGGCAAGGTCCGCGAAGTGGGCGAGGGCGGTGCACCGGAAGCCGGCGCCTGAAGCGCACGCCCCGGCTTCAGCTATTCGATACGCTGAAGCCGCTCGAATGCCCGACGATTGCGAGGAATTCGCGACGTGTGGAGGGATCGTCGCGGAAAGTGCCGAGCATGCGCGATGTCACCATCGACGCGCCCGCTTTATGCACTCCACGCGTGGACATGCATTGATGCGATGCCTCGAGGATCACGCCCACGCCTAGCGGCTGAAGCACTTCTTCGAGCGTATCGGCGATCTGCGCCGTCATCTTTTCCTGGATTTGCAGGCGCTTCGCGAATGCATCCACGAGCCGCGCCAGCTTCGAAATTCCCACTACGCGTTCGCGCGGCAGATACGCCACGTGCGCCCGGCCGATGATCGGCACCATGTGATGTTCGCAATAGCTTTCGAAGCGGATGTCCTTCAACACGATCATCTCGTCGTAGCCCTGCACTTCGGAAAACGTGCGCGCGAGGATGTCGCGCGGATTCTGCGCGTAGCCCGCGAAGAACTCTTCGTAGGACCGGATCACGCGTGCGGGTGTATCGAGCAGGCCTTCGCGCGAAGGGTCGTCACCGGCCCATTTGATCAGCACACGAACGGCAGCTTCTGCTTCTTCACGGCTCGGACGATCAGCACCGTCGGCGTGATCAGCGTGGATGTCCGGGGACGCGTCGGGGTTGTTGCGCGTGGCGCTCATCAAAGGCTCCAGATGCTTGTAGCGAAGTCACGAAGCCACCATTGTTCCACGTTTTCTCGACCACAAGACCCCGGCGCAGTGTCGGGTTCTTCAGGTTTTGCCGCCTCCGTCGATGCCTGAACCCGTTTGCCAGGCTTTTTTTCCTTCATCGGACAAGTTGCCTGAACTGTTGTGTTTGTCGGGTTCCGTGCCCTTTTCGGCCATCGAACCGCCTGGCTGCTCTTGCGCGCGCTGCTTTTCGCCTTTGCGCTGTGCCCGGCGTTCTTCCTGCGATCGGCCGGCGTAGGTAGTGTCGGTTGGCTTGTCTGTCATGTCGATCTCCGTAGGTGAGTGACAACATGACGCGCGCAAGCGGCGTTCCTTCTGCAGGCAGGGTAGACGCCATACCGGGATAAACGCCCAACTGTTTGTGCTGCGGTTCAGGCGCTAGAGTGGCTGCACGATCAACAACCTTCAGCCACCAGGAGCCGCCCCATGAAACGATTCCACATTGCGCTCGCCGTTGGCAGCCTCGATGCTTCCATTGCGGATTATTCACACCGTCTCGGTCAGGCGCCTACCGCGGTGGTACCTGGTGCCTATGCAATGTGGCGCACCGAGTTGCTGAATTTTTCGATCAATGAAACAAGCGATCCGGCGAAAGTGGGATTACTGCGGCACATCGGTTTTGAAGACGATTCGGCGGCAGGTTTTGCAAAGACGCGTGATATCAACGGTATCGAATGGGAGCAGTTTTCGCCGGAAGAACAGGACCGGCGGATCGTCGAGACGTATGGCAGCGCGATTCGGCCGGCCTCTGGTTTGGGTGGGGGGCGGGGTGGCGCTCTGGGGTAGGCTGGCGCGGGCAGGCAGGGCAGTTGTTTTTTAGTGGTCGGAGATGGTGTTGGGTTGCTGCTCGTTGGGCAAAGACCTAAGAAGCAGCAACCCGGCATCAAAGCAGAACGACTGCCCCAACCCCAAACCAGCGCCAGCAAACCCCTAAGCCGATAACAACGACCCCGTCCGGAACGCGGTAGCACTTGCAATCCGGGCCACCTCCATCCCTGCAGTAGTAAACCGCGCAATCTGCCGAGCATACAAAATACCGGAAACGGTGCTGTACAGCGTGGTAACAGTATCGGAAAGAGGATCAACAACATCTGCGACCGCCTCACCCGCATTCACCATAGCGCCCACCTTCGCGCGAAACACGAGCACGCCACTCGCAGGAGCGACAATCGGCTCGGCCCCGGCAAGCGGCGTCGCCGGGTACGACAACTCCGGCATGGCGGGCGCGGGTGCATCGATCACGCCACGATGTATCAGGTAATTGATGATGCCTTGAGCGTCGGCATCGGCGAATTCATACGATACGTCATGCTGGCTGCGCAGCTCCACGGTCACCGAAATGCCGCCGTTCGGGATCGGAAAGCGCTCGCCGAATTTAGTGCGCAGATCCGACCAGCAGAAGCTGTGGATTTCATCGAAGGGATTGCCCACCGAATTCAGCGCAAGCAGCGACGCTTTCGAGTCCAGGTAGCGCGCGAGCGGCTCGACTTCTTCCCAGATGTCCGGGTTCGTGTAGATGTGCAGCGCGGCGTCGAGATCACAATGCAGGTCGAGCACGACATCAGCGTCATACGACAGTTTTTGCAGCGCGAGACGTTGCGATTCGAGTTCGGTTTGCGGCGTTTGTTCGTCGAGCGCGGCGCGCATGGCTTCTCGAACGGCGAGCTTGTTTTCACGGATATCGCCCGTGAGCCGGCCTTCGATACGCGACGCAATCAGCGCACCGAGATCGTGGAAATTACGGTTGAAGTTGTGACCGCTATTGAGCTCGAACCGGCCGAGCAAGCTGCCATGCATGTTCTGGTTCAGCCCGATAGGATTCGACACCGGCACGATCACCACTTCGCCGCGCAATTTACCGGCGGTTTCCAGTTCTGCAAGCTGACGGCGCAAGCGCCATGCGACCAGCATGCCGGGCAACTCGTCGGCGTGCAGCGAGGACTGGATGTAGATCTTCTCACCGCCGCCGGGCCCGTAGTGAAAGCTCAGGATATTGCGGGTGGTGCCAAGCGACGGGGAAATCAGGGTGTGCGTTTTGGTTTGCATGGTGGTCGGACGCGCGACGGGCCGTTAAGGCTTCGCGCTTCGATGGGTTGTGTCGGCGTGTTCAGGAGAGCGGGGCGGCGTGTGAACCCAAAGTCGCGGCGCGTGCTGCAGGCCCGGTTCGACCCCGGCGCCGCCTGCTCCGGACCTTCGATCTTAGCTGAAAACGGCCCCGTTGCCCCACGCAGCGTGCGTGGACCGCTAAAACAAAACGGGCTCCGCAATATCGCGGAGCCCGTCTTTGAAACAACTTAGGCGCTGTTTAGCCGCCGTACACGTCGAAGTCGAAGTATTTCTTTTCAAGCTTCTTGTACGTGCCGTCCTTGATGATCGAAGCAATTGCTTTGTCGATCTGTGCCTTCAGGTCGGTGTCTTCCTTGCGCAGGCCGATACCCGCGCCGTTGCCGAGAATCTTTTCATCGACCAGATCCTTGCCTACGAAGTCATAACCGGCGCCACGCGGGGTCTTCAGGAAGCCCACGTCAGCCTGCACTGCATCCTGCAGCGCTGCGTCCAGACGACCAGCCAGCAAGTCGGCATACACGCCGTCCTGGTTCTGGTACGGCGTAACCGTCACGCCCTTCGATGCCCAGTAGGTCTTGGCATAGGTTTCCTGGATGGTGCCTTGTTCCACACCGACCGTCTTGCCCTTCAGGCCATCAGCCGTCGGCAGGATGCCGCTGCCCTTCTTCGCGATCAGGCGCGTCGGCGTATTGAACAGCTTGCTCGAGAAAGCGATCTGTTCGGCGCGCTGCGGCGTCATGGACATCGACGAAAGCACGCCATCGAACTTCTTGGCCTTCAACGCCGGGATCATGCCGTCGAAGTCGTTTTCCACCCATACGCACTTCGCCTTCAGGCGCGCGCAGATTTCATTGCCGAGATCGATGTCGAATCCGACCAGCTTGCCATCCGGACCTTTCGATTCGAACGGGGCGTAGCTGGCGTCGACGCCGAAACGGATGGTCGAGTAATCCTTCGCATTGGCGGTGACGGAGGTGATCGATGTGACGGCAAGCAGAGAGATCGTCAAAGCCGCGAGCAGTTTTTTCACTGTTTTTACTCCAAAGGTGGTCAGTACGTCCTGGACAGGTTGGTGTCCAGGTTCGTCCGGCGCGAGGCCCCTCACCGCCGGACGGCTTGCATTCCGCGGATTGTGTCCGCAACAGAATCGCAGCAGGTTACCAAGCCAAAAAAATATGGGAGTTAGTGAAAGCCCCGATAGTAAATCTCAAGACCGTTGATTGACGGGCCTTTTCAGGCTGTGCAGGTAAAACGGTAATATTTGTTTGGGGTAAATCGCTGCCGCCGGTTGTCGGCGGCAGCGACAGTTCCCGCTCTGCTTACTGCGCATCGATACGGCCGTAAATGCCGGTGGTCGGGCTCGGACCGGCTGCAAAGAACAGTGTGTTGGTCGGCTGGCTTGCGGCGTTATTGCCGAACGACATGCCCCAGATGCCCGTTTGCCTGATCGGCGTGCCGTCCGCCTGCGTCAATGCGCCGATAAACGCGCCGCTTGTCGGGTCGAACGCGTTGATGGTGCCGTCGCCGAAGTTGCCGATCAACAGGTCGTTGCTCACCGCGCCGAAATTGGCCGGCGCCATCGCGATACCCCAGGGCGAGTTCAGCGCGCCGCCCGAGGCGATGCGCTTGATGAAGTGGCCATCGGTATCGAAGGTATCGATCACGCCGTTGCCTGCGCCGTTGACCTGTCTGGAGCCATCGGTGCCTTGCTTCGCATACGTTACGGTGACCGTCGTGCCCGTCACGTTGATGCCGAACGGCGCAAAACCCGCAGGCAGCGACGGGTCCTGGAAGCTGCCGGCAAGCTGGACCTTGTTGAAAGTCTTGTCGAAGACATCGACCTTGTTGTTGTGGAAGTCGGTCGCGTACAGGAAATTGCCGGTCGCGTTCTTGCCGATTGCGAGGCCCTTGTAGACCGCGGCGCCGGCGCCGTCATCGAAGCCGATGACAGCAGTGGTCGGCAGGACCTTGGGCGACCAGCCCGCGATGGTGCCCGCTTCCGTCGCCCACATGAACAGCGCGTTGCTCGTGGCGCCGTTCGCGCTGATCTGGAATTCCGTGCTCGTGTTGAACACGATGCCGGTCGGGCCTCCCGCGCGGCCGTTCGCAGCGGCCGGAATGCTGACCACGAGCGATTGCGGCACGCCGTTGCCGTCGTACAGCGTGGACTTGCTCGTGGCGTTGTCCGATACCCACATCACACCCGTCGGATTGAACGCGATGCCCCAGCCGTTTTGCAGATTGGCGTCGGTATGAGCGGCCGGCGTGCTGCCGTCGGAGACGAGCAACGTGGTCTTGAATGGACCCGTCACCGCCGCGTTGTTGTTCGAGTTGGAATCGCTGCCGCCACATGCTGCGAGCGTTGCAACGGTGAGTCCAAGCATCACGGACAAGGCAAGCTTTTGCTTAAGTTTCATTGGAATTTTCCTCCTGGCGAGTATGAGTGATGTCCGCCGGTCGCTTCGTTTTTGAAGCACGGCCGACAGACGACATGGATTCGCCGGACACGGGCGCCGTCTGCCTCCGCAGCCGGTTGCCTGTCTCCTTCAAGCGTCCGAACGTCTCACTCTGAACGCGCGCATCGAATGATTTATTCCAAAGTATTTCCACCGGAATCTTATAGGGTTTCCTAACTAATAATCGTCTTGACTGGTGTTCGACGGAGCACCTAAACGATCAAGCTTGTGGATTATTCCGTGATCGCGCGAATATTTTTTGTCGGGAGACGGAATAAATCCTTAGGCGGACGTGGAAGATTTTTTAGTGGCTAAGCGTTGTCCTCAAGCGGCACGCCGGTAAGTGACACCAGAAAATCGAAAAACACACGCACCTTCGCCGGCAAATGATGACGCGACGGATAAGCCGCATAAAGCGGAAAAGTTTCATCGGCCCAGTCGGGAAACAGGTCGATCAGCCGGCCGCTTGCGAGCAACTGCTCGACACCGAGTGCCAGCACCTGTGCAATGCCATGACCCGCAAGACACACGCCGTGCATGGTGCCGACGTCGTTGACGCTAAGCCGGCCGCGCGCTGCGATGACGACCTTCTTCTTCCCGCGATGAAACTCCCACGGAAACGGCCGGCCCGTTTCGGGGTCGCGAAAGTTGATGCATGTATGCGGCTCGCGTTCGAGGTCCACAGGTGCGAGTGGCCGCCCGTACTTCTTGATGTACCCTGGCGACGCCACCGTGATGATGCGTGTATCGAGCAGCTTCCTTGCGATCAGTGCAGACTCGCGCGGTTCGCCGAAGCGCACGGCGAGATCGAAACCGTCGGCGACCATATCGCCGAGTTGATCGCGCGTGATCAGATCGAGTTGCAGTTCCGGATACTTCTCGACGAACGCACCCAGCCGCGGCCCGAGAAAGAGACGCGAGAAAAACGGATCGATATTCACACGCAAGCGTCCGCGCACGGCGCTCGCGCCAAGCGACGCCGATGCCGCCGCCTCTTCAAGCCCGCTCAGCAACGGCACGATTTGTTCGTAGAAACGGCGGCCTTCGTCGGTGAGCGTCACCGAACGCGTGGTCCGGTCGAAGAGCCTGATGCCGAGCCGCGCTTCGAGTCGCGCAACGGAACGGCTGACGCCGGACTGCGACATGTCGAGCGCCTCGCTCGCAGCGGCGAAACTGCCGCTGTTGACGATCGCACTCAATACGCCCATGCCGTTCAGTATTTTTTCGTCGAAGCTCATTGGCATGCCTTCCGGTCATCAATTCAGTGGAATGCATGCTAGCGCGAAATGAATGGAACAGGGCCGCTCGTCGCCCCGCGTGGCCGTACCCGCTGATCAAACCTTCTCGGACACCCGGTCCCTTTTCGAACCACTTTCGGCATTGCCCAGATCGTTGGACCGGAACCGCTGGCGGTATTCCATCGGACTGATATGCAGGCGCTTGCTGAATGTGCGCCTGAGCGTATCGGCGTTTTCGAAGCCGCAGCGCCGCGCGATCACGGATACGGCGTGGTCCGTGCTCTCGAGATAACGCCGGGCGGCATCGATACGTGCGTCGTTGAGAAACGCGATAAGGCTGACGCCACATTCCTTGCTGAAAACCCGTGATAGATTGCGCGCGCTCATGTTCAGCCGCTGGGCAAGCGATGTCATGGTGTGCGGCAGATGAAGATTGTCGAGCAAGTACTGCCTGACGGGCTGGATCTGCGAATCGGCCGTACCCTGGGTTTCCAGCAGCGGACTGAACTGAGATTGACCTCCCGCGCGCCGGACATACACGATCAGATACTTGGCGACATCCAGCGCCATTTTTTTGCCGAAGTCCTCCTCGATCATCACCAGCGCCAGGTCGATACCCGCTGTCACGCCCGCAGTCGTATAAATTCCTTCGTCCTTGACATAGATCTGGTCGGGTTCGACATTCGCCTTCGGGAACATGGTGGCGAGGCGCGCTGCGTCCATCCAGTGAGTGGTGACGGTACGGTTGTCGATCATGCCTGCCGCACCGAACGCGAAGACGCCGTTGCAAATCGCGGCGATACGGCGGCTAAGACGGCGTTGCCTGACGAGCCACTCGCTAAGCGTGGAATCTTCCAGCACTTCGAAGATTCCGAGGCCGCCAGGGATGATGACCGTATCGAACTGCGGGCACGGGTCGAAGATCGTCCTGTCGGGGACGACCGTGAGGCCGCTCGATGACCGTACGGAACCGCGAGTGGTCCCGACTGTCAGCATCTCGTACTCGCATTCCCCGTGACTCAGGATGCGAACTTCGGCGAACGCATCCTTGGGGCCTGCGATATCGAGCAACTGAAAGCCGGGAAACAACACCATAGCGACGGTGATCTTGCGCATACGCAGTCCCAGGATTCGACGACTAACCGTTTGAGTAAGCCCGCGGCATGGCTTGCCGCGATGACACGCTGTACAGGCTTCGCTCTGCGAGGGCTCCGAATAAAAGCCCCAGCGCAGTCCACATGATCACCTGCATTCCGAAGGCCGCCAGGCGAAATTTCCAGAGCAGCACCGCAGGGAAAGCGCTTGGCACTTCATTGATTGCGGGCATCGCAATCTGCACGGCGGCGATGACCACGACAAATAGTGCACCGCCAATAATAGACGCGTTCCAGGCGCCAAGCCGACTTAGCGCAGCGCGTCGAACGCCAAGCGAAAACACCATCGCTGCCAGGGAAATGGCAATCATCAGGAAGTAGAGACCGGTCCTGAAGCCGATCGTCTCCGGGTCCCCGACCGATGGTGGATTAGCCGGATACTTGATCCCGGGCACGACGACCAGGACCACGAAGCCGCCGAGCGCGATCAGTGCGGACAATGGTTTCGCGCCAAGCTTGCCGACCCGGCCGATCATCGCGGCAAAGCTTAGTGCGAATAATCCGCCTATCGCCGCGCCATACGCAAGCACTCCCGTGAGCAATCCGATGCCCGCCTGCGTGTGACGGCTGACGAGTTCGGGCTCGGGCGCTTCGCCTTTGGCTTCATCCGCTTTTTGCTCGAACGATATCGCCTGATCGACTTGCGGCTCGCCTGCGATCTTTGCAAAACTGAAAGTCAGCAAGCCGGCGGCGATTCCCGCAAGCATGCCGCGCACCAATAATTTACCGACCATGGGACGCTCCTTGTCAGTGGCAGGGAAAGCCGAGCAAATGCCGGCCGTCGTGGACAAATTCATGCACGTACATTCCCGGAACCAACGATGTAGCGCCTTCTTCCGCGCCGACAAAGTAGATGGCAAGAAGCATGATCAGGCCGCCAAAAATGGCCCACGGCATCAGTTCGCGAACGGGTAGCGGCGAGGGGAGTGCAATCGGATCGAGTACAGCTTCGTTCATCATGTGAATCTCCAGAGGGGGTGAGCCCGGATGTGAATAAGTGATCGCTCAGGCGCCGGCATCTGCGAATACCGCATCGATCTGTGCCATTTCGGAAGCCGACAGCACGCCTGTCTCTATGAGCGTTTTTTTCAGTGCGACAAAAAAGCGTTCGTAATAGTCCCAGCGCGGTTGCCCTTCGCAATAGCCGTCCTCCCATTGCGCAATGGATTCGATCAGGTTCTGCCGGAAGGCTTCCCATTCGAAATAACCGGCCTTCGATAACGACAGCGCAAGGCCGAAGACTTCGCGTTCCCAGGGTTTGTCAAAGAGAAACTTGCCTTGCAGACGTGGCGGCGAATCAGGTTGGCCGAGCATGCTCGACGCGGCGTATTCCTCGAAGCGCGTGAACATGATCAGGCCGCAACCGATGTTGCGGATAATGGCGAAGGCACGAGCGCCACGCCCATCATCGCTTCCGGCGTGATGAGGGCAGCCAGTTCATCTTCGCTCATGCCGTCCGTTCCGGCGGGTCGTTCGGGTATGACGAACCATCGGATCTGCGCGCTGCTGTCCCAGACCTTGACCTCCGTTTCCGACGCGACAGGAACGCCGAATTCGCGCAGCACCGCACGTGGTTCGCGCACGCCGCGTGCACGGAACACAGGGTCCTTGTACCAATACGGTGGCAAGCCGAGGACCGGCCATGGATAACACGAGCACAGCGTGCAGATGATCAGGTTGTGCACGCCGTTGCCGTTTGCGACCGCCGCCATGTGCTCGCCTTCGGCGCCATCCATGCCTTGCGGGAGTTGCATGGACGCAATGGCTTTGGGTGTGTCGTCTATCAGGAGTTGCTTGAATGCCGGGTCCACCCAGGCGCGCGCCACGATGCGTGCGCCGTTGAACGGTCCAGCAATCGTTTCGAAATGGCCGAGCACGGTGTCGACGGAATCGCTGCCGAGCACACCTTTCTCGATCAGCAGCGCCTCCAGCGCGCGAACCCTTGCTGCACTCGCGGCTTCGCGTTCATCGTCGTATTTGAATAGTTCGCTCATGTTGTCGGTTCCTGGCTCATGGTGAAGATGTCAGTCGGAGGCAAGCAGATAGGCGTCGAACAGATCGGCGTAGATGGTCGTGTTGGGCTCGCTTTTCTCCTTGCCCCAGATATCCGCCGCATCGAACGCCACGCGATACACCGGCATCGCGTGACCGATTCCGTCTGGTCCCGTCGACACGAAGTAGGAAAATGCGCCGGGATAAACAAGATCCACCGTTCCTTCCTTGTTGCGCAAATACCCCGGCAGCCGCGTGTGATCCACCGCGTCGGGGTCGGCCACGCGCACGCGCGCGCCTGTTGCGAAACGCGGCGCCTCCTTGAACTCGTGGAAGCCCGAGTCGCCTTTCACCAGATACGCGTTGATTTGCGTGGCGATCGCTGGGTTGGGTTGATCCGGAAGTGCAGCTTGCGGATTAGCACGGAAATGGCGAGTCTTTTCGTCGAGCTCGTCAGCCGATACATAACCTTCATCGATGAAAAACTGCGAAATGCCCATCAGCCACTTCTCGTAGTAACGATATTTGAAGTACTCGAACGGCTGCATTCCTTCGGCGCCGGTACGCAGGGACGCCCATGTCCACGTGTTCTTGAATGTAGTGGGCAACTCGGCGACGGGATAGCGTGGCAGCGCGTCAGCGAGGTGCGTGCTCTCGGCCATCATCACGGTGTGGATGCCGAAGATGCGTTTCTCCCATGGCTGCACGAACACATTCGTTTCCACATTTACCGGGCCGAGATTCTCGAGTCCGCCGAGGTTGTGCTGGAGTTTCATTCTCTACTCTCCTTTCCGTGAAATCAGTTGAGCTGCGGTTCGGGCTTGCGCGTAAGGGCATCGCCGAGCACTTCCGAGACGATGCCGAACAGCGCACCGGTAATCAGCGCGGCCGCGGCGACGAGCGCAGGATTGTGAATGCCCGCAGTCGTGATGGCCTTGCCCGTTGCCACCGTGGTGCCGACCGTCGATGCAAAGCCCCACACCACCGCAGGCAGAACGTTGAGCAACTTGAGCTTCGATGCCTGCACCATTGCCGCGCTGCCTACGCCTACGCATATAGCGGCGATGATGGGCGTCTGTGCCGAGCTTGCGATCGCGAGCAGCGAGAGCGATGCAATGACAAGCCCGACCAGGTTCGATGCAACGCTCTGAACGAACCCGGCTGGCCCGCCGCCGACCACGAAGAACGACGCCCACGCGATAAACGTCACCCATACCGGGACTGGAAAGACGGTGGCGGTGACATAAGTATCGACAACAGCCAGGACACCGATGCTAAGCGTGAACGCTTCAGACTTTTTCATTGCAGGCTCCTTGAGGTTAGAAATTCACGACGGGCAAAGACAATCTACGAACGCTTTCCGAAGACGTGGCATATCCAGATCGCGGCCAATGAAAACAAACTTGTTTTCACGCGTTTCATCCGCACGCCATACGCGGCCGGGGCGCGCTTCCAGAAGCATATGAACGCTATGAAAGTGAAACTGGCGCGGCTCCGACGCAAAGTGCAACACGCCCTTCATGCGCATGAGTTGCTGCCCGCGTTCCTGTACAAGCTGATTGATCCATCGATTGAACCGGTCCGGATCGAGCGCGCCGGTCTCGATCAACGCGCATGATTGAATCGACACATCGTGCTCGTGGTCGTGCGCGTTTTCATCGAGTAGATCGGGTTCCAGTTCGAGCAGCGCAGGCAATGAGAAGCGCCGCACGCCGAGCAGCGAATCAGCGGCAACGCGTGAATGACTTGCGGTAGTAATGGATGCAGTCGGATTGAGTGCGCGAATCTGGAGTTTGAGTTGCTGCAACGCGAGTTGATCGATGAGATCGATCTTGTTGATCACGATCACATCGGCGAATGCGACTTGCTCGCGGACGATTTCATCGTTGAGTTGCTGGCCGAAGTGGTGCCCATCGACCACGGTCACGACTGACTCGAGTTCCACTGCTTCCCGCAAGTCGGGGTCCGCAAGGAAGGTCTGAAGCACCGGCGCGGGGTCGGCAAGCCCGGACGTTTCCACGATCAGTCTTTCGATCCCCGCATGCGATCGTGCAAGGAGTTCTTTCACGCTCGCTACGAGGTCGGCGCGCACGGTGCAACACACGCAGCCGTTATTTATTTCTATCAGCGCCTCTTCTTCGGCGACGATCAATTGACCGTCTATACCGACTTCACCGAACTCGTTCACGACCACGCCAATGCGGCCGCCCGTGTGTTGTTGCATGAGGTGATTGACGAGCGTGGTCTTGCCCGCGCCGAGAAAACCGGAAATCACGGTGACGGGGATTTTGCGTTGCGCCTGGCGCTGGTGCATGGCTGATACCTACGAGGGCTGAGTGAAGTCAGCCTCGTAAAGAGCGAGTATCAGGCCTGTTTTGGACAAGCGGCTTTTGCGAGACGTGCAATGTCTCGAATGCACTTATCTCATGTCTTTATTTGTCAGCGCGGTTCATAACGGACAAAGTCGGTCCGCATGTGCTCGAGTGTGGACACTTCAGAAGTGGTGCGGCAATGCGCATGTGCGCCCGTGTCTGGGGCGCGTTGGTGGCGCGATGCGCCACAACTGAGCGCCAGCGGCATCCATACAGAACCGGTCTTCGCTGACAGGTCTTTCCTGCGGGGATTGCATCAACGACGTGACCTCACGATGCGAAGATCACGACGCGGTATTCCGCGTCTTGCTGTGCTTGCGATGCTTGGGCGCAGACGAGTGATGTTTCGTGCTTCCGCCCGATACGGACGATTGTCCTTCGCCGAAGTGATAGGTTTCGGCGAATGCGCGGCTTGAAATGAGGGCGAATGCGCCGAGTGTCGAGACGATGATCACGTGCTTGAGTTTCATGGTGCGGATATCCTGAATTGCGACTGATTTAAAGTGCGTCAGCTTATACCAAACGAATCGAATCCAAAGCCGACGCACCCTCGCAATTCATCAGTTCCGCAACGGCCGGTCCTGCATGAACCAGGACAATGCAAACGCCAGCACTACAACGGCGCTCGCCACCAGAAACACCACATGCATGGAGCCGGCGAAGGCGTTGAGATAAACCTCGCGCATGGCCGCAGGCAACTGATGCACCATCGCGGGCCCCATCGAACGCGGCAGTTCGGTGTTCGCCGGAAGGGCATTGGCGAGCCGGCTTTGCAAGCCGTTTGAGAAAATCGCGCCGAACGTGGCGACGCCGACTGAACCGCCTATCGACCGGAACAGTGTCGCGCCGGATGTCGCCACGCCGATATGCTTGAACGGCACCGCGTTCTGCACCGCCAGCACGAGCACCTGCATCACCATCCCGAGTCCAAGGCCGAGCAGCAACATGTACAGGTACATGATGTGCAGCGGCGTGGCGAGTTCGAGCCGTGACAACAGGAACATCGCAACCGCCACCAGCGCCGTGCCGCAAATCGGGAACCAGCGGTACTTGCCAATCTTGCTGATGATCCGGCCGCTGATGATGGACGTTGAAAGCACGCCGGCCATCATGGGCAGGATCTGCAAACCGGCTTGCGATGGCGTCGAACCCTTCGCCACCTGCAGATAGAGCGGCAGGAACGTGGTCGCGCCGAACAGCGAAAAGCCAATAATGAACCCGATCATCCCGCTCAATATAAAAGTGCGCTCCTTGAAGAGACCAAGCGGCATAATTGGTTCATCTGCCAGACGTTCTTCGTAGATGAAACCGCCCATCGCGATGACCCCGAGCGCCAGCGTGAACCATAGTTGCGGCGAACTCCAGGGCAGCAATGTGCCTCCCTGACTGGTGAAAAGGATGATGCAAGTGAGCGACGTAGCCAAAAACGCTGCGCCCATGTAATCGATTTTATGCTTCACATGTGTCACATGGGGCTTGAACACCAGCCCGATCACGATCAGCGCCACGACGCCTAACGGCACGTTGATGTAGAAGATCCAGCGCCATGAAAGATGCTCGACGATAAACCCGCCCAGCAAGGGCCCAAGCACGGTAGCGAGGCCGAACACGCCGCCGAACAGGCCCTGGTAGCGGCCGCGTTCCGCGGGCGGGATCACGTCGGCAATGGCGGCCATCGTCACGACCATCAA
>NZ_JBSIPA010000005.1:0-49260 GCF_053574605.1 Caballeronia sp. M23-90
TGCGGCGACGGCTGCTGCACGGCCGGATGGCCTGGGGGCAACGCCTGCGCAGTCGAAGGCTGCACCGTTTGCTTCTGCGCGTGCGCGGTGAGCGGGAGACCGCAAGCAACGACGCATGCGATCAGCGCAAAATTTACGCGTGTAACGGCGTGTCGATGAGTCATGCAAATCCTTGTATTGGGGGCCACGTCGAGACCTGCGAGCGGGTGGGGAAGTATAGCCAAAGAGCACCCGGCAAGCTTTGCCGATGGACCCGCGAGACGCAGCGCAAGATTGGATTTTGCGCGAAAGGCCCTTGAAAACCCATGCTAAACTCGTTTCACCTAGAGGCGCTCTGCACAAGTAGATGATGAAAAAAGCAAGTAAAGTAACAGCGCCGGTTCGTTCGAAATTCCGCTCGGAGCCTCGCAAAAATCGTTCGGTGTCCGTACCGGTACTTGACCGGCACGAAGTGAAACGGAAATACGATCCGGAACAAACCAAACGCAACATCATTGAAATCGCGACCGCCGAATTCGCCGCAATGGGTTTGAGCGGAGCACGCGTCGACGCCATTGCCGAGCGCACGAGCACCACGAAGCGCATGCTGTACTACTACTTTGGCAGCAAGGAAGG
The DNA here is from genome assembly GCF_053574605.1 of Caballeronia sp. M23-90. Taxonomy (NCBI): domain Bacteria; kingdom Pseudomonadati; phylum Pseudomonadota; class Betaproteobacteria; order Burkholderiales; family Burkholderiaceae; genus Caballeronia; species Caballeronia sp. M23-90. Next base: position 616 of record NZ_JBSIPA010000005.1, read on the forward strand.
GCTGTACGAAGCGGTGATCGACGAAGCGTACGGGAAGATCCGGGCGCTCGAACAAGCGTTGCGTCTTGAAGCCATGGAGCCGCGTGAAGGCCTGTGCCGGCTCGTCGAATTCACATTCGATTTCCACGATACACAACGTGACTTCGTCCAGCTCATCGCCGGTGAAAACATCAGTGGCGGCACGCATGCCGAGCATCTGAAAGCCTTCAAGGCACGCAATTCGAGTGTGGTGAAGACCATCAGCAATCTCATTGGCCGGGGTATCGCGGCAAAGGTGTTTCGCGACGATGTCGAACCCGTCGATCTGCATCTGATGATCAGCTCGCTGTGTTTTTATCGCGTCTCGAACCGGCATACGTTCGCCATGGCGTTCGGACGCGATCCCGCCGGTCCGCGATTGCGCGTGCGCCATCGGGCGATGATCGTCGATACGATCTTGCGGTTCATGGCGCGCTGAAAGCGGCAGGTCCGAACCGGCATCTCCGGTTACTCGCTTTCAATCGCGTGGCCCGCATTCACATGCAAGGCTGATTATTCGACGGAACCAGGCGTCACGTCGGGCGCTTCGAGCATCGTCCGGTGGGTCGCCTCGTACGCATCGATCTGTAGATACAGCCGGTGAACGGTCTGGATCTGCGTATGCGACAAGTGCGATGCCCGTGCCACCAATGCCAGGCGTTCCCGCCAGTAGGCTGGCGGGAGAATCGGACTCAGCGCGTCGTCGATGAGTGAACGCCGCAGCACCAGCTCGAGGTGCGACAACTCCTGATCCGCCAGCATTGCGGAAAATGCGCCCTGAGGCTTGATGTCGGTCATAAGGTTCATCAGTGCTCAACGGCTGCATTCATTGAAACTTTAGGTGTCCGCCGGTCGGTACAAACCCTTGGGGCCGTGGCCTGTCTGGTTCCTTACTGGATGGGTCTCGCAATTGCGCGGTCCAGATCCGCACGCGCCCGGTTCACCTTGCGTTGCCACGCGTTGATGTTGAGCTGGTCCGTGCCTTTCTTTTCCGCCCGCGCCAATTCGCCCTCCCACGCGCGCAGCGTGTTCCTGGCCTGCGCGATGGCGTCATTGTGGCGCTTGAGCGCGCCGGACCTGCGTTGCTCGATGGCCTCCGGCGTGCATTCGGCGTTGGTTTTATCGAGCGCCGCTTGCAGCGAGTCGAGTTGCGCCGTGTCGTCCCGGTTGAGCGCAATGGCCATCTGTCGTTCCAGGCTCTGGCGATGGGCGTCGCATGCATCGGTTTCCGCCGAGGCGTGAGCAACCGACAAACACATGCTGAGCGCGACGGCGACGAACAATTTCATGGCGGAATCCGTAACTGACTAGATTGGGCTTTGGGTCGAAAAGCGTGTCCCGCCGTTATCCTGAGCAGGCGAGGTCGGCGTATTTTAGCGAGTTGTGGATTGCGCGCGGAATGAGTTTTGCGCGGTTTGCACCGACTGACTACTTTTTCACGAGGAATACGCTCATGCGTTTCGATTACGAGGGCTTTCATATCGATTGCCGGTCGCGGCACGATCAGGACGGCCTTTACTACGCCCAGGCGCACATCACGAGGGCTCCGGCCAAGGGCCACGGGCATCCGGAACGGCACGAGTCAGGCGACATAGACGCATTCGATAACGACAGCGACGCCATTGCTTGCGCGCGGGCCTGGGCCATTGACTGGTGCAGTGAGCATGCGGCCTAGCGCGGCACGGGTGGATACGCCCGTCGCATGCTAGGATCGCGGCCTGCCAACGGGAGAAGCCATGCAATATTTGCACAATGAACATGTCATCGACGTGTTCGTCGAAAAGCGTGGGGACCGTTGGGACTGGTCCGTGCAGGCGGGCGCGCTGCCGCTCAAGAAGAATACGGGCGAGATGGCGCCGACCAGCAATGTTGCGGAAAATGAAGCGCTGATGTGGGCGAAGCGTGAGCTCGACCGAAGGTTTCCGGTCGAGCGCGAGTAGACGGCTTAAGTTCGCGTCAGGCGCGCCGTTAGTATTGGCATGGAACCTTTAAACTTCACATCCGATGCTTCCCGTGACCTCATCCGGGCAGCCGGCGAGACGCTCGAACTGATCTGCCGCCTGCGCGGCATTGCGCTCGAAGCGCTTACCGACGACGAACTCGGCGAGTTCTTTCTCAATGCGCTGGCGGTCGATGCCTGAACGCATGATGCAGTCGACCGGTTGAATGCCCGCGTTTTTTCTCAAGTTATGTGCTGCGCGGCCGTTATCCGGGTCATGGACATGACCAATCCCACCGCGACCGCGTTTCGCAACCTCGTGCTTGCCGCCGACGAGACCCTCCATCTGCTGTGTAGCCTGCGCGGCATCACCATCGATGATTTGTCGGAAGACGCGCTGGAAGCGTTTTTCTTCGAAGCGCTCGACGACGAGTTCTGGGTGAATTCGCGGTAGGGGTTTTGACAGTCCAGAGAGCGTATCCGGACGTCAAGACCTTAGAAGGTTTGGCGATGATGCCGCAGCTTTGGCTCGCTCGGCGGTCGGCGACCACGAAACCGTTACCGTCCGAACCTCGCCTTTGGCTCTGGCTGGACGGATTGTGGTGAGGATGCTGCGACTATCCCCCCGACTCGAGACCTCCACCGGCGGACGCGCTGACAAGAATGCCTGCTCCCTTGAGCTGGTTCAGCGTGTTGTCAAGCAGCGCCTTCTGACGCGCGCAGTCCGCTGTAAGCGCCTGCGCCGCCTTCACTACCGATGCCAATGCCTCGCTTTGCTGGAGGACCTGCTTCATCAGTTCTTGCGCAGCTTCCATATCCAGTTGCTTGCCGATCGCCCTGAGCTGGTCGTCGGCGGACAAGCAAAGTCCTTTGCCGCTTCGGATCGAACCGCAAGCGGACGTTCGCAGTTCAAATGGTTCACCGCGCTCCTGCCGCTTGCCGTCGAGAATGTTGCCGGGGCTCCTTTCCTCGTTGTCGCTTTGCGTAGGGATCACGTTGCGCGACATCCACCAATCCTGGTTGTGGACCAAATCCGACTGAATGCTGTCGTGGTGAAAGTGCGAGATGAAGAGTTTGTTCGGGTCGCCATCGCGCGCCATGATGACCACTTCGGTGCCGTCGAGGACCGGGAAGTGGAACCCCGTTTGCAGCGCGCCGGCAAACGGCTTGGCCATTCGCAAGGGCACGCTTTCGCCGCCCGGATTCCATTCATCGAAATCAAGATCAAGCCGAACGGGGTAATGCCCGGCCTTCGTGAGATAAGCATATGGATGCTTATTTGGTGACGGCACGCGCGCACTGAGTGCACCATGGATTTTTGGCCACTTGGTCTCGTCTATTTTCAGGCGGAATCGCCGGTCGGACGGAATCGCTACATAAGAATTGCTGTAAGCCATGCCACGGCCACCCGAGTGTGTCACCTCGATGATTACCTGTCCGCCGGGCGCGTCCGGAATCGGTTCGTCGATATGCAGGATACGACCCGGTCTCAACTCCAGCACAGTGCTTTGCCCATGATAAAGGACCTGCCATGCAATCGCCGCTTCATGCCGTAGCTGCGCTTCCCACTGCGCACCGTCCTGGCTGAGGTGGTTCGTGCCGTACACGTACGGCTGGCCATAGGTGGTCGTATCGTTGACTGCGACGTTTGCCTCGTCCTTGAAGCGCTCCCATGCGACCAGCGGATTGAAGTCGGCGACCATGACCGATTGCGGCACCACTTCGGCATGCACTTCAAGTGCGAAGACCGCTTCAGCGCGGGCCTCAGGCCCCGCATTCTCGCAATACGGGACCTTCAACTCAGGTGTGCGAACGTAGTGCTCGATATCGTCACCGAACACGATCACGTCACCGTGCTTCCCTTGCTCGATGTAGTAGTAGATTCCTTCTTGCTCGCACAAGAGGCGAATATAGTCGAGGTCCGACATCTGGTACTGCAAGCGGAAGGCATGCACGGGATATTCGCGGCGCAGCTTGAATGAAAACTGCTGATCCTTGAACTCACCGCGCAGCAGAATCGATTCGATGATCTCCGGCCCGCTTTGATGCTGGTAGACGCGGCACCTGTGCAGAAGGGCCAGGCGCGTCATCTGCGACGCAACGACAATCGCGTAGCAGAAGACGCCTTGGGTCTTCTTGATCCGTCTGAAGCTCACAACAATGCCGCAATAGATACGCGGTTCCGCGCTGTCTTCGGCAGTGATCGTAAAGTGGCCGTCGCGCCCGAGGTAGTCGACGCGGGAGAGCAATTCACTGTGCGTGAACTCAATGGTGATCTCGTAAGGCAAAGCCATGCCCTCGCGGGCGCGATAAGAGACCACCGAGATATCTTTAGCGTTCGCTGCGCTCGGCACATCAAGGTGATACGTCTGCCGCCCCGTCATGCCTTCTTTATTCGATCGGTAATCACCGGCGAGCTGATGCATCTCCCGCATTTGTAGCCTTAATCTTTCTGGTGAATCGTGACCAAGTGGCGCCGACGATTCTTTAATTGGAACAATCGTTCTTGTCATTACAAGGCCAAGACGAAGTTGTGAATCATCGGCCAACGTTGCGCAGGAGAGCAAGCCAAGACGAGGGTTTACCGTGAGATTCGGATTTATCTGAGAAGGTTGAATGGAGCGTGGCATTGACCGCGTCGCCTTATTGGTAGGCGCACGGTTGCAGCTCAAAAACTCACTCACGCAGTTTCCATGCAGTTCCGCGAGGGCGTGCGTGTCTTGTTCCGCGCTTGCGCCGCGCAATCTGGCTCTCCGTAGCGGGCAACTTGGGAAAGGCCTGTCTTTGCGGGGTGTACGGATTTTGTGGCGGACTAGATTCGGCGCATTTCCTTATGTAGCCAAGGTTCGCGCGGGTTGCGTGGGTATTGGAAGAAGCTCTTTGGTCCCCCTGGCAGGAATCGAACCTGCATCTAGCGCTTAGGAGGCACTTGTTCTATCCATTGAACTACAGGGAGATGGATATGAGCGGTGGGGCGTACGTCCGGCCAAGCCGCTTCTTCCTAAATGAAGCGCCGACGCAGCGGGCAGAGTATAGCAAAGAGCGTCACGGTGAAGGGCAGCGGCTGCGTTGCTGTAACCGGTAAATTCAGCCTTTCCCGCGTCTCCGGAAGCGCTTAACAATCAATTTTCAGCCTTTTGCTCGAGCGTCTGGCAAATCTCGCCGGCCAAACGTCGTCGAACGAATAACCGTGCCTACAACGCAGAGTTCTCGCCGCAAACATTTGACGGCCCGGAATGGTAGCCGCCGCTGGCTATGCCCCTGAGCAACTCCAGACCAGCGCGCAAGGCGTCATTGGAGAACGTGCTGTCTTGCGAGCGGGCGAACGGCCGGATCGACCGGTTCGTGCATTCGTTGCCGTAGGCGCTGTTCGCGAGCGGCGTGGCGCTCAGCCGGATATTGTCGGCGGCCGTACTGGCATTTGCAGTCGAAACCGTGCACGCAATACCCCCGGCGCTCAGGATAAATACCGCCATCAGACGCGTTGTAATTTTCATAATCATTCTCGTTAATGTGTTCCGAAACACCGGCCGATTATCGTGCGAGTTGGTAATAGCGTCAATTTCCGGTATTTCCTCAATAGGGTAGTTTCTGGACGAATATGATCGCCATTACTCAAGACACAACCCATGACTGAATTGGAAACCGCTTCGGTCGTTTTTTTCCTTCTGCTGGCGTCGGCCGGCGTCGGGGTATTCATCCGCCCGCTGTTGCCGGAAGAGCACAAGGCGTTCGAGACCGTGCAACTGCTGAAGCTGGTGATCGGCATGCTCGTCACGTTCGCGGCGCTCGTGCTGGGGTTGCTGACGGCATCGGCGAAAACCCTGTTCGATACCACCAACAACGACATCCGCAGCTACGCCACCGCGCTGATCCAGCTCGACAACAGCCTGCGCCAGTATGGTCCCGACGGCGATACCCCGCGCCAGCTCCTGCGCACCTACACGGCGGCTGCGATTGCATCGACGTGGGCGCAGGAACCGCCGCCGCCAGGCGATTATTTTCCGAAACTCCCCGCACCTGATCCGAACGCTGATCACCTCGACAGCCGAGAGCTGGGAACGCTGCTCGAGCGTGCGCAGCACGAAGTGCGCGAACTGCAACCGCGTGACCCGTACCATCAAAAGATGGATAACGAGGCGCTGCTCCGGTTCGACAACCTCGTCCAGCAACGATGGAAAATCGTCGAGGAGGCGCGCGGGTCGATATCGACACCGTTCGACCGAATCCTGGTCTTCTGGCTGCTCGTCATCTTCCTGTGCTTCGGGCTGATCACACCGCGCAACGCGCTGGCGTTCGTGATCATCACACTCGGCGCGCTCTCCATAGCGTCGGCCGTGCTTGTTATCCTCGACCTGGGCACACCGTTTACCGGACCGATCATCGTACCTAGCCAACCCATGCGCGACGCGCTTTCGTACCTGAGCCGCTGAAGCCCGCCATCTACCCTTTCGACATGCCATCGACGCTCTACACCGATCCACGCCTGGTCGCGCTTTACGACACGCTGAACCCCGCTGCGGCGGATACTGCCTTCTACCTTGCGCTTGCCGCAGGCAAGGACCGTGTCATCGATATCGGTTGCGGTACTGGTTTGCTCACATGGGAGCTGGCGGCGCAGGGCGCTCATGTGATCGGCATCGATCCGGCGCCTGCCATGCTGAAGGTCGCGCGCAAGCGGCCACACGCCGACCGCGTCGACTGGATCGAAGGCGATGCCCGTGCTCTCACCGTGTTACCCCCGGCCGATCTCGTTTTGATGACGGGCCATGTGGCGCAGGTTTTTATCGATGACAGCGTTTTTTTGGAAACGCTCAGGGCCGCCCGGCACGCGTTGCGTACAGGTGGCAGACTGGCCTTCGAAAGCCGCAATCCGGCTGTGCGCGCCTGGGAGGCATGGACGCCCTCGAGTTCACGCAGAAAGATTGCGGTGGACGGAATTGGCGAGGTAGAAGTGTGGCTTGCTGATGCCGCCGAAAGCCCGCAATCAGTCGTGCGCTTCACGACGCACTACAAGTTTCGCGCATCGGGAAACGAACTGATATCGCAAAGCGCGCTACGGTTTCGCAGCCAGGACGAGCTCGCCACGCTGCTCGATCAGGCGGGTTTCGGCAAGCTTGAGTGGTTTGGCGACTGGGACAAAACGGCGGTAAAGGCAGACAGCCGCGAATTGATTGTCATCGCGCGATAAAAAGCCCCGAGCGGTCAGCTCAAAACTCGACCGCCACGAAATCTTCCTTGCCCACGTCGCACAGCGGGCAGCGCCAGCTATCCGGGATATCGGCGAAGCGGGTTCCGGCTGCAATGCCATCTTCCGGCAAGCCATCTTCCTCGTTGTAAATCCATCCACAAATCAGGCAAACCCAGCTTTTATATTCTAAAACTTCACTCACGACAGACTCTTTCTTCTCGTTCAGCGAAAAACAGCGAATTATGTACGGATCAACAGTGACGGATCGAATTGTCACAGTTGTTGCCGGCGAACCGCATGTTACCGGAAAGTCCGAATCCGCTTCCGGAGAAGGGCGTTTTGACGCGCGATAAAACCTGTTTCGCCGCCACCACTCTGGACCTCAAGTGACCTGCGTCTCTTTCACACGGTCGGTGTATCCTCTGCCGGGCGGATTTTGTGCACTTCCGCGAAGGCTTGTTGCCAACTGGTTTGAGCGATGCCATCGCGTGCTGCACAAGGCCTGTTTTGGCGGCCGGGATTGTTCATCGGCAGCCGCACTCTTCTTGGGAGCAAAAAAATGACGTTCAAGAAACTGTTGTCGGGATTGGTGTTGTCGAGCATGTTCCTCGTGAGCGCCGCGGCGCATGCCGAAGCGCGTGTCTTTTTCGTGGAGCCGAAAGACGGTGCGACCGTCACAAGCCCGGTGCACGTGGTATTCGGGCTGGAAGGCATGGGACTCGCGCCGGCCGGCGATCTCGATCCGAACAAGGGCCACCATCACCTGTTGATCGATGCCGGACCGATGCAGAAGGGCCTTGTCATTCCGGCGAACGACAAGTCGCTGCATTTCGGCAAGGCGCAGACGGAAGCCGACGTAAAGCTGACCCCCGGCGACCACACGCTGACGCTGCAATTCGGCGACGGCGCTCACCAGTCGTTCGGCCCGGAAATGAGCCAGACGATCAAGATCCACGTGAAGTAATCGTGTTGAAAGCGCAGCAAGGCGGACGTCGCGACGATGTCCGTCCGAATCTCAAAAATCACGGCAATCAAATCGTTTATTTGTAACCAGGCAGGCCTCTTTATTAGGCCTGATGGCATAGGGGTCCGGGCGTACCGGTCAAGACCGGTACAATGGCCCCTTCCAGTATTTGCACTTTTCCGGCTGCCTCCCATGTCGCTTTATTCCATTTCCGACGCGCAACTCGCGTTCGGCCACGTCGCGTTGCTCGATCACGCTGACTTTTCACTCGAAGCGGGCGAACGCGTCGGGCTTATCGGGCGTAACGGCGCGGGCAAGTCGTCGCTGCTGAAGATCATCGCCGGATTGGCGAAGCCGGACGACGGCCTGGTCACGCGCCAGAACGAGCTTACGACCGTCTATGTGCCGCAGGAGCCGGAGTTCGACCTCGATGCGTCGGTGTTCGACGTCGTCGCGTCGGGCCTGTCGCACGCGCGCCAGTTGCTCGATGACTACGACGCCGTCGCGCACCAGCTCGCCGATGCGCCGCACGAAGGTCCCGAGCACGACGCGCTGATGTCGCGCATGAACGCGCTTCAATCGTCGCTCGATACAACCGATGCCTGGAACTGGCAAACCCGCGTCGCGACCACGCTGCAGCAGATCGGCCTGGATGGCGACGTCCGCTCGGGCGCATTGTCGGGCGGCATGAAAAAGCGCGTTGCGCTTGCGCGTGCTCTGGTGGTTCAGCCGGACGTCCTGCTGCTGGACGAGCCGACCAACCACCTCGACTTCGAAGGGATTCGCTGGCTCGAAGAGTTGCTGGTCACGCTGCGTACCGGCTTGCTGTTCATCACCCACGACCGGGCGTTCCTGGACAAGGTTGCAACGCGTATTGTCGATCTGGATCGTGGGCGCCTGCTTTCGTATCCGGGTAACTACACCGCGTACCAGACGCGCAAGGCGCAGCAGCTTGAAATCGAACAGGTCGAAGCGGCCAAGTTCGACAAGCTGCTGGCACAGGAAGAAGTGTGGATTCGCAAGGGCGTGGAGGCGCGACGTACGCGCAGCGTCGGCCGAATCGCGCGGCTGGTCGAGATGCGCAATGAGCGCGCCGAACGCCGCAACGTGCAGGGCAACGTCAAGCTCGACGTGGGGCAAGGCGAACGCTCGGGCAAGATCGTTTCGGAACTGACGGATGTCACGAAGAAATATGGTGAGCGCACTATCGTCGACAACTTCACGGCCACCGTCATGCGCGGCGACAAATTCGGTTTTATCGGCCCGAACGGTGCAGGCAAGACTACGCTCCTCAAGATGATCCTGGGCGAACTCGCGCCGGACAGCGGCACGGTCCGCACGGGCACGAACACGCAGGTCGCGTATTTCGACCAGATGCGCGCTCAGCTCGACCTCGATAAAACCCTCGCCGACACCATCAGCCCGGGCAGCGAATGGGTCGAAGTGAACGGCGTGAAGAAGCACGTGATGAGCTATCTCGGCGACTTCCTGTTTGCGCCCGAACGCGCGCGTTCGCCTGTTCGGTCGCTCTCCGGCGGCGAGCGTAACCGGCTGTTGCTGGCGCGCCTGTTTGCACGGCCGGCAAACGTGCTGGTGCTGGACGAACCGACCAACGACCTGGATATCCAGACGCTTGAACTGCTGGAAGAACTGCTCACCGACTACGACGGCACGGTTCTCCTCGTGAGTCACGATCGCCAGTTCCTGGATAACGTGGTGACGTCGGTGTTTGCATCGGAAGGCGGCGGGAAGTGGCGCGAGTATGTCGGCGGCTTTACCGACTGGCAGATCCAGAGCGACCGCTCGGAGAAGATGGCGGCAGACGCCGCACGCGACACCGCCAAGCAAGCGAAGAAGGACGACGGCCCGAAGGACAGCGGCGCAGGACGCAACTCGCAACGCTCCAACAAGCTGCCGTACAAGGAAGTCCGTGAACTCGAAGCGTTGCCCGCGCAGATCGCGGCGCTCGAAACGGAGCAAAAGTCCATCGCGGCGAAGCTCGCAGACGGTTCGGTTTTTGCCAAGGATCCGAAAGAGGGAGCGCGGTTGAGCGAGCGGCACGCGGCTATCGATGAAGCATTGCTTGTCGCGCTCGAACGCTGGGAAGAACTGGAAGCAAAGCGGAAGTAGGCCGGTCTGCGGACCTGCGTGTTTCGCGACATCGTTCGTCATATCGAAATATTTGTCGAAATCAGTAAAATACGTCGCGTTTTCGGGTGCGCTGGCTCTGGGGCCACAGTTTGGCTGCCAGTCGGCGTTCGCCGTCGCGGTTTCAAGTTATTGACGCTCAAATCGGCGCGGGCCGGACACGTGCGGCAAGCCCGCACCGGATCGGCCCGTACTGTTCACGCATTCGCCGGTGGTCCTGCACGGACCGCCGGACCACCGTCCAGACATGTCCACGAAAAAACCCAGCGCCGCCGACGGCGGCAAGAACAGCGGATACAGCGAAGCATCCATCAAGGTGCTGAAGGGGCTCGAGCCGGTCAAGCAACGGCCCGGCATGTACACCCGCACGGAAAATCCGCTGCACATCATCCAGGAAGTCATCGATAACGCTTCGGACGAGGCGCTCGGCGGCTACGGCAAGCAGATCACGGTGACGCTGCATGCCGACCATTCGGTATCCGTCGAAGACGATGGGCGCGGGATTCCCTACGGCCTGCATCCCGAGGAAGGCGTGCCGGTTGTCGAGATCGTGTTCACGCGCCTGCATGCGGGCGGCAAGTTCGATAAAGCCGCCGGTGGCGCCTACACGTTCTCGGGCGGCCTGCATGGCGTGGGTGTATCGGTAACGAACGCGCTTTCCACGCGGCTGGACGTGACCGTCTGGCGCGATGGCAAGGTGGCAGATCTCGGTTTCGCGAATGGCGATGTGGTCAAGCCGCTCGAAACACGCGCGATGAATCGCGGCGAGAAAAAATCTGGCACGCGCGTCACCGCCTGGGCCAACCCCAAGTATTTCGATTCGCCGAATTTGCCCGTGGGCGAGTTGCAACGCCTGCTACGCTCGAAGGCCGTGTTGTTGCCGGGCGTGGAAGTCACGCTCATCAACGAAAAGACCGGCGAGCGCCAGACCTGGAAATATGAGGATGGACTGCGCGGTTACCTGCTCGAAGGCATGGGCGGCAGCGACCTGCTGATTCCGTTGTTCGAAGGCGAACGCTTCGCGGGGAATGCCAAGTCGAGCGAAGAAACCTTCGCCGAAGGTGAGGGCGCGAGTTGGGTCGTCGCGTGGAGCGAAGAAGGTCCGTTGCTGCGCGAGTCGTACGTCAACCTGATCCCGACGCCCGCAGGCGGCACGCACGAATCCGGCTTGCGCGACGGCTTGTTCCAGGCGGTTAAAAGTTTTGTCGAGTTGCACAACCTGCAGCCAAAGGGTGTCAAGCTGCTCGCGGAAGATGTGTTCGCGCGGGTGTCGTTCGTGTTGTCGGCGAAGGTGCTCGACCCGCAGTTCCAAGGCCAGATCAAGGAACGCCTCAATAGCCGCGACGCGGTGAAACTCGTGTCGTCGTTCACGCGGCCCGCGCTCGAACTGTGGTTGAACCAGCATGTGGAGTACGGCAAGAAACTCGCGGAACTGGTGATCCGGCAGGCACAGGCGCGCACGCGCGCCGGGCAGAAGATCGAAAAGCGCAAGAGCTCGGGCGTGGCGGTGCTGCCCGGCAAGCTGACCGATTGTGAATCGACGGATGTATCGCGCAACGAATTGTTCCTCGTCGAGGGCGATTCGGCGGGCGGTTCTGCGAAGATGGGCCGCGATAAGGAATTCCAGGCCATCCTGCCGCTGCGCGGCAAGGTGCTGAACACGTGGGAAACCGAGCGCGACAGGCTCTTCGCTAACAACGAAGTGCATGACATCGCGGTGGCGATCGGCGTGGACCCGCATGGTCCGGACAGCCTCGACAGCAAGGCCGATCTCTCGAACCTGCGTTACGGCAAGATCTGCATCCTGTCGGATGCGGACGTGGATGGCGCGCACATCCAGGTCCTGCTGCTCACGCTGTTCTTCAAGCACTTCCCGCAACTGATCGAGCAGGGCAATGTGTGTATTGCGCGGCCGCCGCTGTTTCGGGTCGATGCACCCGCTCGCGGCAAGAAGCCGGCGCAAAAGCTTTATGCCCTGGATGAAGGCGAACTCGAAGCCATCCTCGACAAACTGAGGAAGGACGGCGTGCGCGAGACGCAATGGTCGATCAGCCGTTTCAAAGGCCTGGGCGAAATGAGCGCGGAGCAACTCTGGGACACGACCATGAATCCCGACACGCGCCGCTTGCTGCCGGTTCAGCTCGGCGAACTCGGTTTTGACAACACGGTCACGCGCATGACCATGCTGATGGGCAAGGGCGAAGCGGCGTCGCGGCGTAGCTGGCTGGAAGAGAAGGGCAACGAAGTCGAAGCGGATATCTGACCCGAGCGCTGCCAAGCCTGACCTTGAACCTCGTCAACGCATAACACTGGAAATTTGATGGACGATCTCTTCGCGGAACAAGAAGCCGCGCCCGATGGCGAAAAACTGACGCTTGGCGACTACGCCGAGCGCGCGTATCTCGACTACGCGGTGAGCGTGGTCAAAGGCCGTGCGTTGCCCGATGTCAGCGACGGCCAGAAGCCCGTGCAACGCCGCATCCTGTTCGCCATGAACGAGATGGGCCTGGCGAATACGGCCAAGCCGGTGAAATCGGCGCGTGTGGTGGGCGACGTGCTGGGTAAATATCATCCGCACGGCGACCAGTCGGCGTACGACGCGCTGGTGCGCCTCGCGCAGGCTTTTTCGATGCGGTACCCGCTGATCGATGGCCAGGGCAACTTCGGTTCACGCGACGGAGACGGCGCGGCGGCCATGCGCTACACGGAAGCGCGCCTCACGCCGATCGCCAAGTTGCTGCTCGATGAAATCGACATGGGCACCGTCGATTTCATGCCGAACTACGACGGTTCGTTCCAGGAGCCGAAGCTCCTGCCCGCGCGTCTGCCGTTCGCGCTGTTGAATGGCGCATCGGGGATCGCGGTGGGTCTTGCCACTGAAATCCCGTCGCACAACTTGCGTGAAGTCGCCGCCGCCGCGGTCGCGATGATCCGCAATCCGAAGATCGAACACGCCGAGTTGATGGAGATGATTCCCGGACCGGACTTTCCGGGCGGCGGGCAGATCATTTCCAGCCCGGCGGAGATTGCAGCGGCTTATGAAAACGGCCGCGGAAGCCTGAAAGTGCGGGCGCGCTGGAAGATCGAGGACATGGCGCGTGGTCAGTGGCAACTCGTGATTACCGAGTTGCCGCCGAGCACGTCGGGCCAGAAGGTGCTCGAGGAAATCGAGGAACTGACGAACCCGAAAATCAAGCTCGGCAAGAAGGCGCTCAGCCCCGATCAGTTGCAGACGAAACAGACCATGCTTGCGCTGCTCGATACGGTGCGCGACGAATCCGGCCGCGACGCGCCCGTGAGGCTTGTGTTCGAGCCGAAGTCGAGCCGTATCGACCAGACGGAGTTCGTGCATTCGCTGCTCGCGCATACGAGCCTGGAATCGAACTCGTCCATCAATCTGGTCATGATCAGCGCCGACGGCCGGCCGCGTCAGAAAGGTCTGCGCGAGATCCTGCACGAGTGGGTCGGGTTCCGCTTCACGACGGTCACGCGGCGCACGCAGCATCGGCTGGGCAAGGTGAACGACCGCATCCATATTCTCGAAGGGCGGATGATCGTCTTCCTGAATATCGACGAAGTGATCCGCGTCATTCGTGAAGCCGACGATCCCAAAGAAGCGCTCATGGAGCGTTTCAAGCTGAGCGAGCGCCAGGCCGACGACATTCTCGAAATTCGTTTGCGTCAGCTTGCACGCCTCGAGGCGATCAAGATCGAGCAGGAATTGAAGGATCTGCGCAGCGAAAAGGAAAAGCTCGAAGAACTGCTGAATAGCGACGCCGCCATGAAGCGCCTGCTGATCAAGGAAATCGAAGGCGATGCCAAGACGTATGGCGACGAACGCCGCACGCTGATCCAGGCCGAAAAGCGCGCCACATTCGAAGCGCGCGTGGTCGACGATCCTGTGACGGTGGTTGTATCGCAGAAGGGCTGGGTGCGTGCCTTGAAGGGGCATGGACTCGATCCCGCGACCTTCCAGTTCAAGGCGGGAGATGGCATCTACGGCACGTTCCTCGCGCGCACGCCGGATATCCTGATCGCATGGGGCAGCAACGGGCGCGTGTATTCCGTGCCGGTCGCCATGTTGCCGGGTGGGCGTGGTGATGGTGTGCCGGTGACGTCGTTGATCGAACTGGAATCGGGAACCCATCTGCTGCATTACTTTGCGGCGGCGGTGGAGCAACCGTTGTTGCTGGCATCGAGTAACGGCTTTGGCTTCATGGCCAAGCTCGGCGATATGGTCAGCCGCGTGAAGGCGGGCAAGTCGTTCATGACGATCGACGAAGGCGCGCTTCCGTTGACGCCCATGCCGGTGCTGGCCGGCGCCACGCATGTCGCGTGCTTGACGAGCAACGGGCGCCTGCTGGTGTTCGGTATGGATGAAATGAAGACGCTCTCGGGCGGCGGGCGCGGCGTGATCCTCGTCGCGCTTGAACCGAAGGAGACGTTGCGGCAGGCGTTGACCATCGACAAGCGTGGTCTCGTGCTCACCGGCGCGGGACGCGGCGGCAAGGTGCGCGACGAAAAGCTCACATGGGCGGCGCTGGAGGCTTATGTCGGCAAGCGTGCGCGCAAGGGCCGTGCGCCGGATGTGACCATCAAGGTGACTGATTTGCGTCCGGTCCTCGAAGGCTGAGAGCCGGCGTGATTCTCAGATGCCTCGGGCCCGTCCGCCCGAGGCATTTCTTTATCTTGAAAAATACTTGAACTGGTTTCATTCAGGCGAGTCGAATGCCCGAATGTCGCATTCAGCGACGGCTTCACCTGCAATTGGGAACACAGATGAACAAGGCGATTGAAGTGGCGCTGTTCCTGCATCTATTGGGAATCGCGGTCTGGATTGGCGGAATGATTTTTGCGCATTTTTGCCTGCGGCCGGCCATCGCGGATTTATCGCCGCAATTGCGTCTGCCTTTATGGGAATCCGTGTTTGCCCGGTTTTTTAATTGGGTCGCGGCGTCGGTGCTCGTGATCTTGCTGACCGGAGGTTTTCTGTTGACCCAGTTTGGCGGTGGTCATGCGCCCTGGCCGCTGCATGCAATGGCCGGCATCGGCATTGTGATGATGCTGATTTTCGGGCATATTCGTTTCAGCGTGTTCCCGAGGATTCGGCGCGCGGTTCAATCGCAGAACTGGCCCGATGGCGCGCGTTCTGTCGGCACCATTCGCCGTCTCGTGCTGATCAATATTGTGCTGGGCGTCGTGACTGTCGGTACGGCGGTTTTATCGCGTGGAATGTAGTTCACCGACAAATCCAAAATAAAAGATCGCAGCATTTCGCTCCTTGTTTGAAGGCCCCATTGCTCATCGCCAACGCGTTCTCGACAGTCTAAAGTGCTGAGTCGATTCGATTTGGAAATGGGTGATGAGCGCTTCGAAAAGGTCAAAGAGACCGCGCGGTGATTCGGTATCCTGGGTAAAAAAAGAGCATCGCTGGATCGGTCTGCCAATAACAATACTGGCATTCGCCAATTTGACAGTCGACACCGCGAATGCCACTGATCTGGCCAGTTCAAACATCGGCTACGCGCTCAATCCCGCTGACAATCCGTTCACCGTTGTTTCGAATGCCATTATCGATACAACCGTACAAGGCGGCGTCGCCATATACGGAAAGTCGGACAGCACGATAACGTGGACACTGGCGAATAACGGGGTCGTCATTGGCAGCTATTTTGCCCTTGAATTCGACAGCTCCGCATCGATCCTGAATAACGGCTCGACGCGCAGCAACACCACCACCGCAATGGCGTTGTACAGCGGCGGTAATGTGGTCAACGCAGCCGGCGCGTCGATCATCGGTCAGTTTGATGCAGTCTTCGCAAACCGATCGACCAGCACCGTCACCAATGCCGGCACGATCAGCGGCTCGGAGGACCTGTCGGCCACGCACGCGGGCGTTCACTTGCCAAGCGGCGGCACCGTGACAAATTCCGCTACGGGAAGCATCGTTGGGCAAGGTCCCGCCATTCTCGCCAATTCCGCCACGACGGTTCTCAACGACGGCTCGATCGTTTCGCTAAACGGCACGGCCATCGATCTGAGCGCCGGCGCAACCGGCACAGGGAGCTTCGTTTCGAACAGCGGCAGCATCAACGGCAAAGGCGGAACGGCGATTCTCTTTGGGCCGGACGACGATACGCTGCGCTTGACGGGTACGGCGATATTGGTCGGTGTAGCCGATGGCGGCGCGGGAACGAATACGCTGATTCTCGGCGGCACGAGCGATGGCAGCTTCGATATCTCCGGCCTGGGTGCATCGGCGCAGTATCGCGGCTTTGAAGTCTTGCGCAAGGATGATTCAGGCACGTGGACCTTGACCGGCGCGAATGGCGTTACGCAGATGTGGCTCATTGGCGGTGGGACCGTTTCCGTGGCAGGGCAGTTGAACGGAAGTCTCATTGCGCAGCCCGGCGTGACCGGCGTCGCCATCGATGTGTTGCCTGGCGGATCGGTTCAGGCAAGCTCGGGGAACGCGGTATCGGTGAATGAAAACAGCCGGGTGGTCAATCGCGGTTCAATTTCGAGCAGCGCCAACGGAGAAGCCGCCGTGCTCGCGACAGGCGACGCCACGAGCGTGCAGAACTCGGGTTCCATTGCGTCGCATGGGGCGCAGGGGATTGGGGTTTCGATCGTCCTACCCACGGGCGCTGCGAGCCTGACGAATGAGCAGGGTGGATCGATCACGAGCACAGCTGGTGACGCGGTCAAGGCGTCGGTTCAGGCGGGCGCGAGCGTTTCGATCATCAACGCGGGATCGATTGCGGGCAGTGAGGTCGGTGGAACCGGCGTCGTGATTGACGCATCGACGGGTTCCGCGAGCCTTGCGAACTACCGAGGCGCCTCGATCAAAGGCAGCAACGGTGTTTCGGCGTCGACCGGGACTCACGTTTGCATCGAGAACGCCGGGTCCATCGCGGCGCAGGGTGTGAACGGAACGGGCGTTTCCGTCGATGCCCCCGGCGGCGTTGCAAGCCTGACGAACGAGCAGGGCGCATCGATCAGCAGCGCAACGGGCGTCGCCGTTCTCGCCGGCTCGAACGTGTCGATCGTCAACGTGGGAGCGATCAGCGGGCAGGCCGCGGCGGTGCGTTTTACGGGATCGAACAACCGCTTGCTGTTAAGCAGCGGCAGTGACATAAACGGCGATCTCGATGGCGGCCCTGGTTCATCGAATGCGTTGACGTTGAATGGCGCGGGTACCTTGTCCAGCCGGACGTCGGGCTTCTCGACACTGACGATCCAGGACGCGGGCTGGACCGTGTCAGGTCCGGTGTCGATAACATCGGTAAGCACGATCCGCAACGGCGAGCTGACATTGACCGGCATTTTGGCGAGTCCTGCAATCACCGTCGCGCCCGATGCGACGCTCAACGGCACGGGCACGCTAAAAGGCGCGCTTTCGATGCAAGGCGTCATCGCACCGGGCATGCCGGCCACCGCCGCAATTCCGGGGCTTCAGCCCCTGTCGACAGGCACGCTTTCGGTCACTGGCTCATACACGCAGACGCCCGGAAGCGGTTACGAAGCCGATATTACGCCGCAAGGAAACGACCTGATCGCCGTCGATGGAACGGCAGAGTTGCAAGGCGGTATCGTACGCGTCCGTCTGCGCTCAGCGTCCTTCGCGCCGACCGACACCTACACGATCCTGAGCACGACAGCCGGTCTGACGGGCGTGTTCAGCGGCATGGAGACGCTCAATCCGTTCGTCTCGGCATCTCTTTCCTACGATTCCCACAACGCATACATCCACGTGCAGCGCGGCTTCCAGTTTGCGGGCGGAACGCCGAACCAGATCGCCGTCGAAGCGGCGCTCGATCATGGCGTTGCGGGCATTGCGGCGGGCGGGTCTCCAACGCGCGATTTCCTGTCGATTGCGGGCGATCTGCTGAGCCTTGAAGGTTCATCGGCGTATGCGGCGCTCGACCAGTTGAGCGCGGAAGCGTACGCCGCGTTTTCGAATGCGCACTTCGAAGCAGCGCGGCTCGGCATGGACGCTATCGGTAACAGGCTGAACGCCGCACGTTTCTCCGGCGAATGCGCTGCGGACGAAGCCTTGCCGTCGTTGGTCAACAACGGGCGAGCGTGTTCATGGATCAGCGTTCTCGGCAGCACCGGCAAGCTCGGTGGCTACGATACCTGGCTCGGCCAGCAAACGAGTGCTGGCGGCGTGATATCGGGCATCGATTACCGGATCATGCCGAAGGTCACCCTTGGCGCGGCGCTCGCCGCCATGCACGGCAATACATCGACCAGCACGTTGCCCGTTCACGGCCAGTTCGATACGTATCAAGCCGCGCTCTACGGCACTTACATGCCGGGCGCGTACTGGCTGCAGGCATCGTTGGGTTATGCGCGCAACAGCGACGACATGAAGCGTTCGATCTTTTTCACCGATACCCCGCGCACCGCGCTCGGCAGCGTCGATGGCAACCAGTACTTTGCCACGCTCAGCAATGGCGTGGATGTATCGATGGGAAAAATCGGTGTGCTGTCGCCGTTCGTATCGCTTGAAATGCAGCACGAGGAGACGCCGGCCTTCAGCGAAAGCGGCGCCGATTCGGTGAACCTTGCTGTATCGGCGAACGCTGCAAACTCGATACGAACTTCATTGGGCGCGCGCTGGCGCAATCAGTTCGAGTTCTTCGGCCGTGCATGGAGTTTGAACGGCGACCTAGCGTGGGTTCATCAATACGGCGCCCTGACTCAAGCGGTGAGCGCGAGTTTCGAAGGCGCGGAGAACAGCGCTTTCATCGTGCACGGCAGCGGCCCGGCACGAGACGCGATGCAAGCCGGAGCCGGCGTGCGCATTGCTTTAGGCCGGCAAGTGCACGCCGGTTTGCGCTACAACGGTGAGTTCGGCGGCGGTGGACATGCGCATGCAGGAAGCGCGGAATTCGACTACCGCTGGTGAAGCGCCAGAACCCGGCTCATTCCACCGCATTCGACGGCGCTTCGCCAAACGGAAGCGCGACGACATCGGATACGAGGCCCAAACCGCACACTCCGAACCGGTCGAGCAAGGCCTGCACGCCTTCAGCGGGCACCGCCCGAGAGAAGAGAAAACCCTGCGCTTCAATCGGCCCGAGTCGCGACAGCCAGGTGATCTGCTCTTCGGTCTCGGTGCCTTCCACAACCACGGTCAGTCCGAGCGAGCGCGCCAGATTCACAATTGCTGAAACCATCACGCAGACGCTGCGGTCATGCGGAATGGCCTGGATAAACGACCGGTCGACCTTGAGGGTATCGACAGCAAAACGGTTGAGGTACGACAGCGACGAATATCCCGTGCCGAAATCATCCAGCGCGATGCGCACGCCGAGCCGTTTCAACGCCGCGATCTTTTCCGCGACGATATCCGGAAACTCCATCATCACGGTTTCGGTGATCTCGAGTTCGAGTTTGCCCGGCGCAATACCGCTGTCCCGTATGGCCGCCGCGACCGTTTCGAGCAGATCGCCGCGCCAGAATTGCACCGCCGAGATATTCACCGCGAGCGACAGGCCGTCATACCCTTGTGCCTGCCAGATGGCCAGTTGCCGGCACGCGGTATGAATCACGAAGTCCCCGATAGGCACGATCAAGCCCGTGCTTTCCGCGACCGGGATGAATTCGTTTGCGGGAATCAGGCCGTGCTGCGGATGGTTCCATCGGGCGAGCGCTTCGAAACCGGTGATGCATCGGCGAGTGAGGTCGATCTTCGGCTGGTACGCGAGGAACAACTGGTTCTGCGCGAGCGCGACGCGCAGTTGCTGTTCCCACTTCATCAGATGGTCGGCGCGATGCGACAACTGCGGCGAGTAAAACTGATAGCAGTTCTTGCCCGCGTCCTTCGCGCTGTACATGGCGAGATCGGCCTTCTTCAGCAAGTCGATTTCGCTTTCGCTCGCTACCGAATACAACGCAATGCCGACGCTCGCATGCAGCACGAAGGCGCTGCCGCGGACGTCGAAGGGCGTGGCGAACATATGCGAGACCGCTTCGGCCATCTCGACCGCCTGGCGCTCGACATCGGCGCCCTTGACGACGACCACGAATTCATCGCCGCCAATGCGCGACAGCGTGCCATGGTCGCCGACGGTTTCCGCGAGCCGCGATGCGGTCATCTGCAGGACGATGTCGCCGGCGTTGTGGCCGAGCGTATCGTTGACGGTCTTGAAGTTGTCGAGGTCGATAAACAGCAGCGCCAGACGACCCACGTTCTCGGGTTTGACCACGTCGTGCCTGAGCGTCTGCAGCGTGGAATAGCGGTTACGCAATCCGGTCAGCAAATCGTATTCGACCAGATGCGTCATCTCGCGCTCGCGTCCGAGCAACTTGCCGATAAGACCCGTCGCCACCGCAAAGAAACCGAGCATGGCGAGCGAGATGAACGTCGCCATCAGCAGATAGACGCGGCGCGTGTGATTGAAATCGACGAACTCCTCAGCCTGCGACAGCCCGACCAGCACGCCGAGCGGATAGCCATCGATATGCCGGTACGAAACAATGCGCGTGACGTTATCAATGGGATCGACGTAGATGCCCGACGCGTGCTCGGACGTCGGATACACGCCGCTTGCCGTGAAGACGCTCGCCGTGTCGCTGCCCGGCTCGCCCATCTGCATCATGCGGCCGTTGGCCTTCGATGTGACCGAACCCGCGCCGGTACTGCGTGCCAGCACGGAGCCGTTATCCGAGATCACGGCGACGACGCCTTCGCGGCCGATGGACGCAACGTTGTAGAAATCGCTCGTGAAGTAGCTGGGGTTCTCTGAAACGACCACCACGCCCGCGAACGACCCATCTGGATGATTCAGGCGCCGTGTGATCTGCAGCGTCCATTGTCGCGAGACCCGGCCAAGCACCGGCTTGCTGATAAACAGCAAGTCATCGTTCGATAACGCGTGAACCCGGAAATGCTCGCGGTCCGAGAGATCGAGAGGCTTGGGATTCGATTCAGCGGTGGTCGCGGTGAGGATGCCGTGTTCGTTGATCAGAGACACTTGCACCAGCGTGTCGCTTTGCACCACGCCTTTTTCCACCGTGCTCGCCAGGTTGAACTGGCCGGGTGTTTTCTCGAACTCGTATTTGACGAAACGCGTAATCTGGTCGACCTGGTGGATCGCCTTGATCGTGTGCTGTTCGAGCGCGGAAGAAAGAATGGCAGCCGATGCCATGGACGCGTGCGTCGCCGCCTCGCGCTCCACCGAAAGACGCGCGAAGATGACCGTCCAGAGCAGCACGAGCACGAGCGCCCCCAGCGCGGGAATCGCGAACAATGCGCGACTCCTGCGCGGGAAGTCCGCGTGTTTCATATCCCGTGGCGCTTTGGGCCGTGATCGATTCATGGGTTCGGTCAGTTCAAGGACCCGGTGACGTGGTGGCGGGCGGGTGGTCCGGATCACAGGTCCGGCGGTGCGATGCTGACTCGATCCAGTTCGTAAATCATTCAAACTGGATGCGTTTTTCGGAATCGTTCGCGGGTTCGCGCAAAATTGCCTTTAGCACGTCTTGCATTTCTTACAGTTGATTTATTGGACACGAATACTTAAAACTCACGACCCATCAACGACAAGCCCCGACGCCGGCAGGTCAGATATTACCAATGACGACCGGATTAGATATTACTGAAGGCGACCCGTTTAAGGAAGCTCATGGGCGCAATGAGGCATCGAGGTATACGCGGAGGGCTGAAACGCATGGCTGGCGCGGCTCCGCGGTCTGAAACGCTGTTTCGCAGATGCAGTTTATCGATATAAAGAACATCTGGATTTTAGATCCCGATGCCGGGCGGCACCGGGGAAACAATCAAGTGCAATAAACCGGCGTACGAAAACGCCTTTAAGGTTTAATTCTCGACAGTTCAGGCGACTTCGGCGATCAATTCAATCTCGACACACGCGCCGAGCGGAATTTGCGCCACGCCGAAAGCGGAGCGGGCGTGCTTGCCGCGCTCGCCGAAAACATTGGCGATCAATTCGGATGCGCCATTCGTCACCAGGTGCTGTTCGGTGAATTCGAAGGTGGAGTTCACAAGGCTCATCACCTTCACGATTCGCGTGACCTTGTTCAGGTCGCCCACATGCGCGTGCAGCGTCGCAATCAGATCAATGGCAATTGAACGCGCCGCGGCCTGGCCTTCGGCGGTCGTGAGCGTGGCGCCCAGCTTGCCCGCCCACACCTTGCCGTCTTTCTTCGCGATATGGCCGGAGAGGTACACTGTGTTGCCACTTTGCGCGCTCATCACGTAGGCCGCGGCGGGGGCGCCGGCGGTCGGCAATTCAATACCGAGTTCTTTCAGCTTGTCATACACGTTGAGTTGGGCCATGCGAAATCCCTTTGAAATGAATGATGAAATTCAGACCTGCGCGCGGATCAGCGCGCCGAGCTTTGCAATGCCTTCGTCGATCACGGCCGGGGGCACCGTCACGAACGACAGGCGCAGCGTGTTGTGCTCGGCTTCGTTCGCGAAGAATGGTCCGCCTGGAACGAACGCCACGTGCTGTGCAATGGACTGCTCGAGCAGTTTCATTGTATCGATGTGCTGGGGCAGCTTCACCCACACGAACATCCCGCCTTCCGGCCGGTTCCATTCCACGCCCGCCGGCATGTGTTTTTCAAGCGATGCCAGCATGGCCGCGCATTGATCGCGATACAGCGCGCGGATCTTCGGGATATGCGTTTCGAGAAACCCGTCCTTCACGACCTCATGCACGATGCGCTGCGTGAGGCTCGGCGTATGCAGGTCGGTCGCCTGCTTGGCCTGCACGAGTTTGAAGTGCAGTTCCTCGGGCGCGATGATGTAACCCACGCGCATGCCCGGCGACAACACCTTCGAAAACGACCCAAGATGCACGATGTGATCCGGCGCCATGGAGAGCATGGTCGGCAGCGGCGCGCCGGCATAGTCGAGCGCGCCATACGGATCGTCCTCGATCACAGGGAACCCGGCACGTTGCGCGAACGCGGCGAGCGCCGTGCGGCGTTCGAGCGAAAGACGACGGCCTGTCGGGTTCTGGAAATTGGGCTGCGCATACAAAAGACGCGCGCCTGCTGTCAGCGTGCTAGTCAGCGCTTCGGGGATCAGGCCGTGTTCATCGGTTGGGACCTGAACGTATTTTGGTTCGTACATTGAAAACGATTGCAGCGCGCCGAGATAAGTCGGTGTTTCGACCAGCACGCGGCTCGCCGGATCGATCAGCACCTTGCCGAGCAGATCGAGCGCCTGCTGCGAGCCGGTGGTGATCAGCACTTGCGACGCACGCACCGACGCGCCGTTCACCGAATACCGTTGCGCAACCCATTCGCGCAACGGCAGATAGCCCTCGGTCGCGCTGTATTGCAGCGCGGCGGCGGGGCTGTCGCGCAGGATGCGATCGCACGCCACGCGCATTTCCTCGACCGGAAAAGTCGCCGGCGACGGCAGCCCGCCCGCGAACGAAATGACCTCGGGCCGCTCGGTGACCTTCAGGATTTCACGAATCGCCGAACTGGTGAGCTTTCTCGCGCGTTCGGAAAGCTGCCACGGCTGGGCTTGAAGGTCGGCTTGATTCATGGGGTCCTCGGTCGGTCTTGGTGGGCGGTACGGGTGTGGGTGCAATGGGTGCGGCGCACGCTTATTATCGCGCCGCTTTCAGGTATTTAGCGCTCGTCCTGCTGTCCGTCGTCTTGTTGCACGGCTTCGTCGGGCGACGAATCGGCGGCAGTTTCGGCAATATCGGCTGTTTCGGTTACGTCTTCTGGCTTCCTGCTTTTCGCGCGCTTGCGGGCGGGTTTTGCCGCGGCAAGTTCGGCTTGCCGCGCTGCCTGCGCTGCGGCTTCGATTGTTTCGGACGTTTTCCCCATCGTGACGATGGAGCCGTCCGGCAACTCGAATTCCGCGACCAGGACCGGCGCGCCTTCGGTCACTTCGACGTTCATCAAGTGCGATGCGCCGAGCCACGCCATCTGCTCCAGGAGCACATGCGCGCGCGGATGAAACCCCGTCAGCGATTTCAGCGCAATGCCCGTTTCCGGCAACGACGCACCCGGATGCCGCGTGGTGTCCCACTGAATCAGCGAGGGCAGGACTCCATCGCCGGAACCTTGCCAGGCCGGGAACGAGCCGTCGTGGGGAACAGTCAGGTTCCAGCTATTCGCGCCGCGCGACATGGCGACGACCGACGCAATGCGCTCCGGGTATTGCGCCTGCCAGCGCGTCAGCACCTTCGGACGCTCGACGCGTGCAACCCAGTGCACGAGTTGCGGCCCTGTTTCGAGCCGCTTGAGAAACGCGGGGTCGTCGAGTGCGAAGAGACGCGGACGCAGAAGCGGACGCGATGAATCCGTATTGGCCGCAGTCGGATCGATAGCGATGACTTCCAGATAAGCGCCGCCCCAGAGATTCAACAGGCGGTTGTGCGTGCGCATCAGCGGATGGGCGCCACCCTCGCTCGTCTGCACGCCCAGTTTCGCGGCGACAAAACTCGCGCCTTCTTCAAGCGTTCGGGCGGCGATGACAAGATGATCGAGTTGCAGCGGCGGAGCGGTCATGGAGCACGGACTACGTAAATACGACGTGAATGTGTTGCATGGAAAATCACGGCCAAGCTCGCCAGCATACCTGTTTCGCCCGCATGCGCGACCGCGTCAGCCATTGGGCCGAGTATTCGATACTCGCTGCACGGCTACAAAAGTGGCCAGATTAGCATCGGCGCGATCTCAAAATGTAGCGGGTGGGACCGTAACAGTAACGGTACAATCAAGCCGATACCTCTCAGTACAGTCACCGCACGCAATCACTCGATGGAGCCCGGCATGTCCGTCCCGCTCGACCAGATTCCGGCGCCGCACGGCGCGCCACAGCTCACGCTTGTCGACCAGCTGGTCCAGTGGGGGCGGCGTCGTATCGATGAAAGAGTGTTTCGCCCGGGCATGCGCATGCCGTCGATCCGCAAACTCGCCGTCGACAAAGGCGTGTCGCGCTTTACCGTGGTCGAGGCGTACGAGCGGCTGGTGGCGCACGGTTATCTCGATTCACGGCGCGGCTCCGGTTTTTTCGTGCGCGACCGCAGCGGATCGAACGACGCCCACGTCCATCCCCAATCGGCCAGTGAGCCGCAGCCGGTCCCGAGCACCATCGACGTGGTCTGGCTGCTGCGCAACATGCTGCATACGTCGAGTCCGGCGAAGGGGCCGGGCATCGGCTATTTGCCGTCGAGCTGGCTGAATGGCGAATTGCTGACCGGCGCGCTGCGTTCGATAAGCCGGCAAAGCGGCGGCCAGATGCTCGGTTTCGGCACGCCGCAAGGGTTTTTGCCGCTGCGCCAGCAATTGCAGACGCGGCTGGAGGAACTGGAAATCGGGGCATCGACGCAGCAAATCGTGATGGTGTCGGGCGTGACGCAAGCCATCGACCTGATTGCGCGCGTGTTCGTCAAACCGGGCGACACGGTGATCGTGGGCGACCCCGCGTGGTTCCAGATGTTCGGCCGCTTCGTGGCGCAGGGCGCGCGGCTCGTCGGCATGCCTTACACGCCCGACGGCCCCGATCTCGACGCCCTCGAAAACCTCGTGCAGACGTGGCGCCCGAAGATGCTCGTGATCAATTCGGTTCTGCAGAATCCCACGGGAACATCGCTTACGGCCGCGCAGGCTTTCCGGATTCTCCAGCTCGCGCAGACCTATGATTTCATCGTCGTGGAAGACGATATTTACGGCGACCTCTGCCCGACCAACTTCGCGGCCACGCGCCTCGCAAGCCTCGATCAGCTCAAGCGCGTGATCTTCCTCAACAGCTTTTCGAAGACGCTCGCGCCGAACTTGCGGGTGGGGTACATCGCGTGCGCGCCGGAGGTGGCGAATGCGATTGCCGACCAGAAGATGCTCGTTGGCATGACGAGTCCCGAACTCAACGAGCGCGTGCTGTACAAGGTGCTCACCGATGGCCACTACCGCCGCCACGTCGAACGCCTGCGCGTGAAACTCGACGGCGTGCGCGAGAAGACCGTACGCATGTTCGAAAAAGTGGGCTACAAGCCGTATCTCGTCCCGGCGGCGGGCATGTTTTTATGGGCCGATACCGGCGTGGATTCGGAAGCGCTTGCGGCCTTCGGGCACGAGGCCGGTTTCCTTCTGACGCCGGGAAGCCTCTTTTCGCCGCATCAACTGCCGAGCACCTGGATGCGCTTTAACATTGCAAATTGCGGCGATCTAGGATTGCCCGCGGTGCTCACCGAGTATGCGGACCGCATGGGTTAGGGCGGCGCGCTCCTTAGCGCGCTTTCGAAAAACCCCTTGAAATTCCCGCAGCCGACCTCATGTGTCGCAGGATTCGCGCGATGCTTTTGCTCAGTTTTGCTGCATCGCGCTGCCGCTAAAACCCGTCAACACTAGACAAACGAGGAACCGACCATGGCACAAGAAACCATGAGCTTTCAGGCAGAAGTGAAGCAGCTTCTGCATCTGATGATCCATTCGCTTTACAGCAACAAGGAGATTTTCCTGCGCGAGCTGATTTCGAACGCATCGGACGCGGCGGACAAGCTGCGTTTCGAGGGCATCGAAAACGGCGCCTTGTATGAGAACGATCCGGATCTGCGCATCCGCATCTCGTACGACAAGGCGGCGCGGACCATCACCATCGACGATAACGGCATCGGCATGAGCCGCGACGAAGCGATCGCGAACCTCGGCACGATCGCGCGTTCGGGCACGAAGGAGTTTTTCTCGAAGCTCTCCGGCGATCAGCAGAAGGACGCCGCGCTTATCGGCCAGTTTGGTGTCGGCTTTTATTCGGGTTTCATTGTCGCGGACAAGATCACGGTCGAAACGCGTCGCGCCGGGTTGCCGGCCAGCGAAGGCGTGCGTTGGGAAAGCGCGGGCGAGGGCGATTTCGTGGTTGAACAGATCGAGCGTGCGCAACGCGGCTCGAGCATCACGCTGCATTTGCGTCCGGAAGAGGACGAATTCCTCTCCACGCACAAGCTAAAGTCGGTCATCCAGAAATATTCGGATCACGTCGCGCTGCCCATCCTGATGAAGAAGGAAGAATGGGATGCCGAGAAGTCCGAAATGGTTACGCAGGACGAAGACGAGACGGTGAACCAGGCGAGCGCGCTGTGGACCCGCGCGAAGAGCGACGTCACCGACGAGCAATACAAGCTGTTCTATCAGCACATCTCGCACGATCATGACGAGCCGCTCGCGTGGACCCACAACCGCGTGGAAGGCCGCAGCGAATACACGCAGTTGCTGTACGTGCCGAAGCACGCGCCGTTCGATATGTGGAATCGCGATCATAAAGGCGGCCTGAAGCTGTATGTGAAGCGCGTGTTCATCATGGACGACGCGGAACAGCTCGTGCCGGCGTACTTGCGATTCGTGAAGGGCGTAGTCGATTCGGCGGATCTGCCGCTGAACGTATCGCGTGAAATCCTGCAGGAAAGCCGCGACGTAAAAGCCATTCGCGAAGGCGTGACGAAGCGCGTTTTATCGATGCTGGAAGAAGTGGCATCGTCGTCCGCTGACGCCACCGATGACGCCGGGAAAGCCAGGTACGCCACGTTCTGGAAAGAGTTCGGACAGGTGTTCAAGGAAGGTATCGGCGAGGATTACGGCAATCGCGAACGCATTGCCAAGCTGGTGCGCTTTGCATCGACGCATACGGATTCGTCGGAGCAGACAGTGGCGCTGGCCGACTACGTGTCGCGCATGAAGCCCGAGCAGACGAAGATTTATTACGTCACCGCCGACACGTGGCAGGCCGCGAAGAACAGCCCGCACCTGGAAGTGTTCCGCAAGAAGGGCGTGGAAGTGCTGTTGCTGACGGACCGTGTCGATGAATGGATGCTGTCGTTCCTCAATGAATTCGATGGCAAGCCGCTGCAGAGCGTGGCGCGCGGCGACCTGGATCTCGGCGCGCTGAACGATGAAGAAAAGCAGGCGCAGGAGAAGGTCGGCGAAGAATTGAAGCCGCTGGTGGAGAGCATGAAGGCTGCGCTGGAAGGCAAGGCGAAGGACGTGCGCCTGACGTTCCGCCTGACCGATTCGCCGACGTGCCTGGTTGCCGATGACGGCGATATGAGCGGCTACTTGCAACGTATGTTGAAGCAGGCCGGTCAGGCCGCGCCGCAGATGCAGCCTATCCTGGAAGTGAACCCGGAGCATCCGCTGGTGAAGAAGCTTCACGCCGATGACGCGAATTTCGGCGACTGGTGCCATCTGTTATTCGATCAGGCGATGCTGGCCGAAGGCGGCACGCTGGAAGATCCGGCGAGTTTTGTGAAGCGGACGAACGCGTTGTTGCTGGCGCGATAAGTCAGCGAATATCTACCTGTGCATGCGCCCTTCGGGGCGCATTTTTCGATAGTCCGCGCTTACGGTGAGCCGAGCGCGGACTATGGTTTAATTGCGCAGCGATCCCTCGCCGCTCCGAACGGGGCGGCGCGCATCGTGGTCGGTCAGCGCTCGTAGACGTGCAAAAGCGTGACAACCTATGCTTCATCTCGGCCACTTCGTGCGTCAGATGGCCTTGCAACGGCGCCGAAGCCCCTGGGCTCTTATTTCTATTAGAACGAAAATCCGAAATCTGCGGAATATCCCATATCCTCTTCGAACGACCCAAAGTCGAAGTCGTCGCTGCCCCCGTCATATTCGTTCCCTAGCGTAAAGTTGTACTGGCCCCCACCGGATGATATGAGCGCGTTGTTGTTTGCGTAGTCCGCCCATCCAGTCTCATATCCTGTCGGCCCATACGCAACCGCGTCATAACCGCCGCCGGCTCCGTAGGTGAATTCGGTGAAACCAGTGAGCTTGCCACTGCTATCAAATGAGTCGTACTCCAGCTCTTGTCCGTTTCCATTAAAGATAATGGCGTTCTGCGTGTTATCACTATTGAACAGATGTGCGGTCATGCTGCTATTGTTGCCGTACTGGTCATACTCAGTTTCACGGCCAGTCGTTCCGTCAAAAAAATAGTCGTCCGTTTTATGACCGCTCGTATTGAACTCCGCGTACTCAGTCTCATGACCGCTGCTGTTATAGACTGTCGCCGTCTGCGAATTGTCTGCGTTGATCACGTGGACCGTTGTCTGATTGCCTGAATATTCGTTCAGTTGCGTTTCACGGCCATTCGAATTGTAATAGGCATCGGTCGTCATTTTGCCGTTTGCGCCGTACGTCGCATATTCAGATACATGTCCGGACGGATCGAACACGGCAGCGTTCTGCGTTCCGTCAGGATTGAAGGCATGTGCAACGCCGCTGCCGTCGGTGTTGTAGTCAGTCTCTTGCAACTCCCGGCCACTCGCTCCGTCGAAGACGAAATCCTGAGTGATCTTGCCATTGGTGCCAAACGTTGCTTGTTCGGTTTCATGACCTGCAGCGTTGAATGCGTACGCGGTTTGCGTGCCATTGGCATTGAAGAGGTGATCGACCTGGCTAGCGATGTAGCTGCCGTCGGCATTATGTGAATAAGTTGTCTGCGTAAGAACGTTGCCGAACTGATCTTTAGTTACCGAAGTTAATAATGAACTTCCGCTGAAGCTTTGCGTTACCGACTGTCCAGACGAGAACGTGTCACCCATAGTTGTGAAATTGCCGTTCTCGTTAGGATCGTTGAACGTAATTCCCGACGCTCCTAGAGCGGGCGCTTGTGCTGGATTGGCGGCGCCATTTACTTTCATGTAGTAATTGTAATAGCTCGTGCCATCTTCGCTAGTCGGAAGCGGTGCAAACACGTGCATCGCGTCCTCGATCATTGCGTTCTTCTCTTGACTTGCTGTCAGCTTTCCTGAGACGTCTGAAGTGTGCTGAGTGTCGAGTATCGATTGGAGATTTGATGGCCCTGTGCTGTAGACGCCATCTCCGGCAAGATAGATTTCCGTGCCGCCCTTGCCGGACCCGTCGGAGCTAGTTGCCTTCAAGATTTCCTGCTGCACTACCCAGTTGTTGTACGCAGCTTCGCCTTCACGATGTAACCCCATCATAGCGCGCACATCATCAGCCGTAATACTTTGATCTGTAGCGGCTGGCCGATATTCGTCGTCAAATGCAATATCTGCGGTCGCGTTCTCGAAATGGCCAATTTCGTGGGCGAGCTGTCCAACGATCGTCGTTGTGGGTAGCGTGTTCCAGTTTTGAGCAAAGAATATGGCGCTTCCGTTCCAACCGGTTCCCGTTCCCGTCCCGGTGTCTATGCCCATCGTCCCCGCAGTAACTCCAACAGCATTACTGTAATCTAGCAATTCCATCACAAGGGTCGGACTTGCATTTATAAGGGCGATTGCATCTGCAGACAGTTTGATCGTGCCCCAGAAACTCTCATTCCCAGTAATCGTTTTAGCGGTCATTTTGAGTCATTCCTTCTATTTTGATAAAGTGTGAGATCATGCAAGCATCCTGTTTTCGTAAATAATAGATACATTTCAATTTTGTTTCTCCCTAAAAAATTATAAGTAAGCTGTCCCCGAAAGGACGGATTGAACTGCGGTTCGCCGACCCCCCATGTCGAAACAAATCTTTCTTTTTTAATGCAAATTTCGGCTTCGTTAATTCCTTCGGACAGGGATGATTTTTCGAACGACGAATCGTTAGATTTGAATTTACCGTAATTTGTTTTCGGCTCGTCGGCGTTAACTAGGGTTTCGGTTGATAATGGGGTTGCTTGGAAGGCGGAAGAGGTGCCTTCCAAAATGTTGGTCCTCGGATTTAAAACAGCATTCATCGAATGCACCGTTAGACGCAGCCTAAACGTCTCCGCGACTTCTTTTTCGTTATTTAAATCGCCGTGGTCAATGAAGTCATGTAAGTCAGAGAGGAAGCGGTCAGGGCTTCTAGCCGCCATCGAAGCAGGGGGGGATTCCATGCAACCCTCCACGAAAAAGAACAAAATTACGCAAATAGACGCTTTAAAGTATTTTTTTGCGCTGAAATTTTTCATAATTCACAACCTTCAGGAATGTTGCCCGCCTTGATAAATCATATCGCGTGGTGTAGATAAATCATCTCAGTAGGAAAGCCGCTCAGCTCTATCTCGTACCTAATTCGTTTGATTAGATTTCCAGATCGAATAAATAATTTTGGTTAAGCTGCCACCATTTCCTCTAGGCGCACCCCTGGCTGATTCGCATTTTTCGTCTAAGCCATCGATAAGTTGGATATTCCATGCCGTATCTGTTATCGAAAGGCTAGGAGTGTCGGCATCACTGGCCCACAGTAAATTGGCAAGTGCAACAACGGTCTGGATCTCGCTTGAATTGATGTTAATCGTCTCAAGTTTGTTCGGTTTGACCGTCATCTTTCCATCTTCGAACGCCCAAACGCTTTCGATTTTTGAAAGTTTCTGACCGTCCAGATCGATAATGTAAAGTTCCCAAGACGGAGTGGTAAATGAACCACTTCCTTCTATCACGCCACGCGTTGGACGGCTTATACCGTCGAGCTTATGTTGATTAATGCATAATTTGTTATTTAAAAAGTTTCGCTTGATTGCTGCATACCGCAGTTGCGATGCCGGTTGAGAAGGCGGTGCGCAGCCTAATAGCAGCAACAGGCAGGATATCAACGCGATAAGCTCTAATGTGGCTTTATCCATATTGTTGCGTTCGATCTAGGTTGAAACAATTAATCCCGCATGGATTTCTGAATTCCGTCCCAAAGCGGTTCAAACAAGTAATCGATCGCAGTTCGCGAACGGGTCTTGATGAATACTTCCGCCCGCAGTCCCGGCCCGAGTCGAATCGGCTCGCGCGCCGCTTTGTTGGCGCGCGCAATGACATCGACCGGAATCTCTATATGGGCAAGGTAGAAAGGCTGCCGGGTCTCCTTGTCGTTCAGCGAATCGGCCGAGAGATACGTCACCGTGCCTTGAAGTAGGGGAGAGGTTCTCGGGTTGTACGCGGTCAGCCGGACGTCAGCCGTGCTTCCGGGCATAACTTCACGCACGTTATCAGGCTTTATCTTTGCTTCAACGAGCAAAGGCGTTCCCGACGGCACTAGGTCGAGGATCGGCTCTCGCGGACCAATGGCCGCGCCAATTGTATGCACCATAAGTCCAACGACTTCTCCATCGACCGGTGCAACGATACTGGTGCGTGTTTCGGTATCTTCAGCCGGACGTAGCTGGTCGGCGAGTTGTTGAATTTTCGCGGTGGCGTCCTTTAGCTGCGTGTCGGCTGCCTTCACATAGTCGTTGCGTAGAGCGGTGATTTTCAGCTCGAGATCGGTTTGCTTTTGGCGAGCACGAATCAATTCTGCCGTATTTGATTGTTGGCGCGACTTGTAGTCAGCTGCGGCTCGCCGCAATTCCATCATCTTTGTTTCGGTCACGTAGCCTTCGCTTCGTAGCTGTTCATTGACTTCGAGCTCCTGCTTTGAGATTGCGAGACTCTCGTCACTGGTGCGTACCAGCGCAATCTCGGTTGAAATTTCCTCGCGGGTTTGGTCTGCCTGTTCTCGCAATAAACGCAGTTGGTCGTTCAGAGTTTGTCGCTCTGAGTCAAATAGCGTTTGCTCCCGCTGAATTAGCGTAGCAATGGCTGGGTCCGACGACCGAGCGATCAACGGTGCTGGAAACGTAACCGAGCTTTTCATGTCGCGCTCTGCTTCGAGTCTTGCTGCCTTTGCTTGAACGTCGGCAAGTTGCGACTGGAGCGCTGCCACCTCGGCATCGGGCCGCACGCTGTCGAGCGTGAGCAACACCTGCTTGGCCTTAACATGATCGCCGTCCTTTACGAAGATGGCTTTAATAATCCCGCCTTCCTGATGCATTACCGTCTTGCGTTCGCCATCGTCACGGACGACACCCTCTGCGACGACCGCGCCCGATAGGGGAGCCAATGTGGCCCATACGCCGAGCGCGCCGCAGCCCAGCATCAGCACAACGCACCCGGATGCAACCACCCGGCGCGGCAAAGACAAAGGCGCGTTTGTAGATTGAGGTTCGGATGGTCGGCGGGGCTCAGCTATCGCGCTCCGGATACGGTCGCGCAAATGGTTTATGAACGGACGGAGCCTCATGATGCGGCGATCTCCCGTCGGTCTTTATCGCGTGGTGCAGGTCCTACCGGTGGGGCCTTCGACCGAGCCCACGACTCGACCTGCTCGCGCGTACCAAAGCATTCAATCTGTCCGCTCCGCATCATCATCACCCGGTCGGCAATCGAGAGCACCGCCTGACGGTGCGTCACCACAACGACTGTTACCCCGTCACGTTTCAAGCGAAGCAGGGCTGCGTTCAACTGACGTTCGCCATCGGCGTCGAGATTTGCATTTGGTT
This sequence comes from Caballeronia sp. M23-90, assembly GCF_053574605.1. Classification (NCBI taxonomy): domain Bacteria; kingdom Pseudomonadati; phylum Pseudomonadota; class Betaproteobacteria; order Burkholderiales; family Burkholderiaceae; genus Caballeronia; species Caballeronia sp. M23-90. The sequence goes on from NZ_JBSIPA010000005.1 coordinate 34,115, forward strand.
CATCGAGCAACACGAGGCGCGGATCACCGTACAACGCGCGAGCCAGTGCGATTGCTTGGCGTTGACCACCTGAGAGCGCCTCGCCTGAGTCCCCGATGCTTGTCTCATAGCCACTGGGCAACTTCAGGATCATCTCGTGCACACCCGCACGTTGCGCTGCCAGCACTACCGCTGGGGCGTCGTTACCAGCCGGGTTTGGGTTACGTGCAATGTTGCCTGCAACGCTTCCGGAAAAGAGTTCAACATCCTGTGGGACATAGCCCAGATGACGTCCCAGCGTATCACGCGGCCAATTGGCAATGTCGGCGCCGTCCAAGCGCACCGTGCCTGATTGCGGCTCCCACAGGCCGGCCAGAAGCCGCAGAAGTGTTGATTTTCCGGACGCGCTCGAGCCGACAATCACGAGCAGTTGGCCGGGGTCGAGGGAGAATTGAATTCCCTTAAGAAGTAGGCGCCCACGTTGATCGTTGACGCTGCGACTGCTGAAAGTCAGTGCGTCCACAGTAAGCCGGCCCTTGGGCGGAGGTAGCTCGATAGCGCTGCGTCCAACCGTCCAACGATATAGTGCATTGAGACGGTCCCAACCCTGCCGAACCTCTGTAAGCTGCTTCCAGCTTCCAAGCATTTGCTCAACTGGGGCGAGTGCTTTGCCTAGCAATATTGTGGTGGCAAGCATGACTCCCCCCGTTGCATATTGGTTGATAACAAGCCATGCACCAACCGCCATCATCACAACCTGAATGGCCTGACGCAGCGCCTTGCTGACATTTTTGTTCAACATGGACGTGTCGGTGACTTGCTCCCGCGCGTCTAGATCCAGGCTTCGCCGGACTGCCCATGCGTCAATTACGGCAGCGTTCATGCCAAGCACAGTCACAATTTCCGCGTTGCGCCCAATCTGAGCGGCGATCTGGTCCGTTTCGCGTTGACGTGCCATGTATGAGCGCACTCCGCCCCTGGTCGATCTGTCGTTGAGTAATGTCAGGCAGACCAAAATGATCGCGCTTCCCACCGCAATCAGACCGAGCGACCAATGGAAAAGGAACATGAGCGCTAGGTAAAACACAAGCCAAGGCATATCAAGAAGCGCAGTCACTCCCGCACCCGAAAGGAATGCACGAAGAGCGGCCACGTCCTGAGACGTAGCAAGATCCGGCCGGGGAGTTCGTCTTGCCAGCATATCGACGCGGGCCTCGAGAGCTAGTCGGTCCAACCGGTCCGCGAGTTGCCGGCCGAGATCGGTCAACACGCGGCTGCGGACAACTTCCACTGCAAACGTCATGAACAACGCGATCGTCATGAATATCACTAGCATTACCAATGTTTCGAGGCTGCGGCTTGGCAAAACACGGTCGTAAACCTGTAATAGGTACAACGTAGGCGCCAACACGAGAAGATTGCTAGCAATGCCGAAGAACGTTGCGACCAGCAGATGCCGCTTTATTGCCTGAAAAATTGTCATATTTACTTTTCGGAAGCGCCGGCCTGTTTGCCTTCGCGCGCGTCAAGCTGTGCAAGCGTCGACTCGTCAAGCTGCGCCACACTTGCCTTGAGGCGAAGGAACTGCACTAGCGTGTCATAACGTGCGCTGGCTAGGTCGCGCCTTGTTCGAAATAGCTTGTCTTCGGCGTCGAGGACGTTAGCGTTGATACGCACTCCAACACGAAAACCTTTACGGTCGGATTGCAGGGCCGTTGCGGCGGATCGCTCTGCAGTCTGCAGTGCGGCAATTTGAGCTAGCCCTTCGCTCACGCCGAGAAAGGCCTGTTTAGCATCAAGTGCAGCCGAGCGGCGCGCATCCTCCAAGTCGTCTTCGGCCTTGTCTCTGAGCGCGAGTGCTTCCCGTTTTTTACTCAATGTTGAAAGACCGTCGAAAAGCGGAATGCTGATCTGGATTCCGATCTCGCCCGACGATGCGCGGTGCGCACCGGTGTAGAAGTTCGTTTGTCCGTTGATGAACGCCGCGTTGCCGTTACTCGCATTGCCGACTAAAGAAACACTCGGCATGTAGCTCGCGTCCACTTTGCTGACCTCTCGCTTCGCAATTTCGAGCGCAATCTGCTGTTGCCGTACGTCCAGCCCAGATATCTGTGCATCCGATTCCCACACCTCGGACGAACCGGGTGTAAAGGTCGCCAAGCTAGTGCTTGCGTCGAGCTGTTCAATTGCGTCGACGGAGTGCCCGACTATCTTGCGCAGCGCAGCGTAGCGCCTAGCAAGTTCCCCCTGCGCCTTGACCAAATCGGCATGTGCGGAATCGGCCGCCGCCTGTGCCTCGTCCAGATCGACGACGGTCGCTGCGCCGAGCGTAAAGCTCCGTCGAGTCAGTTCCAACTGTTCGTTGACCGAACGCAGATGCTCCTGCGCAAGCACAAAGCTATCTCTCGCCGATAGTGAATCAAAATACGCTTGTGCTACTCGCAGAAGGATATCCTGCTTCGCGCTAGCGAAGATGAAGCCGGCACCAATAACCGAGAGTTTACTTTCCTGATAGGACTCCCAATCATCCCACTTAAATAAAGACTGATTTAGCGATAGCGCTGCGCCCACCGTGGAATAAGGTGCAGCTGGTTGCCCCGGTATATGGATCGCATTTTTGAAATCGGACTGGGTGAGGCCGAGGTGTGGAAGCAGCGCTGCTCGCGCCTCGGGTTCTTTCTGCAAACCCGCGCGATATGACGCTTCGGCACTCGCAAACGTGGCGTCATGTGCCAAAGCGTCATCAACCAATTCGGACAGCCTTGCCGCGTGGGTAGTCACGGTCGAAAATGACAACGCTAAAAGCCCAGCGGTCAGCGCAGATGAACGCAAGCGACTGAGGCGCCCACGCTCAGTCGAACGTCGTTCCGTATAACTCGTCCGAAGCATCATAAGCAACCAGCCATTTGGCCGGCCGACTCGGCGAGCGCTGTAACGCGCGCCCGATAAATTTCGTTCGCAATGTGCGGCAACGTTTTTTTAGTATAGGAGCACAGACGGCACCCTGTCGCATGGCGAATTTGTCTCATAGTTCTATCTCTTGCTCAGCGTCCAAGGACGGCGCCGATCCCCAAAGAGTGACCGGCGCACTATCTTTGAATTGAATGTTTAATCAAGTTTCACAGGTGCAGACGGCTTGAAAAATCGGAGAACTCCTAATTCGCATTTTAAAAAAATATGTATGGCAATCGGAATATTTTAGAAAGGCGAACGCATTGCCAAGCTGGTGCGCTTTGCATCGACGCATACGGATTCGTCGGAGCAGACAGTGGCGCTGGCCGACTACGTGTCGCGCATGAAGCCCGAGCAGACGAAGATTTATTACGTCACCGCCGACACGTGGCAGGCCGCGAAGAACAGCCCGCACCTGGAAGTGTTCCGCAAGAAGGGCGTGGAAGTGCTGTTGCTGACGGACCGTGTCGATGAATGGATGCTGTCGTTCCTCAATGAATTCGATGGCAAGCCGCTGCAGAGCGTGGCGCGCGGCGACCTGGATCTCGGCGCGCTGAACGATGAAGAAAAGCAGGCGCAGGAGAAGGTCGGCGAAGAATTGAAGCCGCTGGTGGAGAGCATGAAGGCTGCGCTGGAAGGCAAGGCGAAGGACGTGCGCCTGACGTTCCGCCTGACCGATTCGCCGACGTGCCTGGTTGCCGATGACGGCGATATGAGCGGCTACTTGCAACGTATGTTGAAGCAGGCCGGTCAGGCCGCGCCGCAGATGCAGCCTATCCTGGAAGTGAACCCGGAGCATCCGCTGGTGAAGAAGCTTCACGCCGATGACGCGAATTTCGGCGACTGGTGCCATCTGTTATTCGATCAGGCGATGCTGGCCGAAGGCGGCACGCTGGAAGATCCGGCGAGTTTTGTGAAGCGGACGAACGCGTTGTTGCTGGCGCGATAAGTCAGCGAATATCGACCTGTGCATGCGCCCCCCCCGGGGCGCATTTTTTTGCGTGTCCCACCAATCACGGGGATGGGGCAGGGCAGACGCACTAGAACTTGTGAATCATGCCGATCCGCAAACCCAGTTGGCTGCCGTTATCGGGCGTGCCTTGTGCGTTGGAAGCAAAAGCGGTTGCCCCCAAGTCGGGCGCGCCCACCATGACGCGCGAAAAGCCGCCAAGACCGGTGGTCCTGGTGTATCCCGCCAGCGCGTACATTTCGGTACGCTTCGAAAGCGCATAGAATCCGGACAGGTTGAACTGGAAAGCGTTTCCGGTCAGGTCTTGGTTCAATCGCGTGTACGCGCCGCCCGTGTAGAACCTGGCCGCTGGCGTTGCCTGATAGTCGAGCCCGACCTCGAAGGTGCGCACGACCTGGTTCGGTCTGGCTGCGCAGGTGGAAAAACACAGCGTGTTGGCTGCCGTGCCTCGCGTGTCTGTATAGGCCAGATGCACCGTTGCAGGACCGAGAACATATTGCCCGTCCACTACGGCGACTCCGGTCAGTCGGTTGCCGTTGGCATCGTTGATACGTAGATAAGTCGCCCCCAAACCGACCGGTCCGTTGCTGTAATTGCCCCCGGCGTTGAAGACGCGAAAGGCCGCGTCATTGCCGGCGATTCCACCGAAACCATATTGACCGGCGAAGGTAAATCCGTTCAGGTTCGGAGTCTGGTATTTGACGGCATTATTGACGCGATCGGCCAGGCGATCCACCCAATGGGAGAGACCTGTGTAGTTGTTGGCTCGGGAGGCGACATTGGCATGGTACGGAGCGAGATCTACATCGAGCGTGTATTGACGTCCTATCGTCAGTTTTCCTAACCGGTTCTGCAAGCCGACAAAGACCTGTCGGCCGAACAACAGGCCGCCCTGCGTGCTCGCTCCATTGTTAAGGGCGAAGCCGCTCTCGGCTGTGAATATAGCCTTGAGCCCGTCGCCCAGATCCTCGCTTCCTCGTATGCCCCATCGGTTGCCGTAGAGCGTGCCCGAATCAACACGGACCACGCTGCTATTCTGGATACCTGAATGATTCGCGTAGTCAACGCCTATATCCAGAGCGCCATAAAGCTGGACGCTCGATTGCGCTTGCGCCGCTCCGGCTATCACTGCAAATGCAGCGCTTGTTATCGAGAATATCTTCATTTTCCATACCCTGCGTGCAACATCTTGCCTCGGTGAATGAGGTCCCGTTACGCTTTGATCCGTTCCACTTTGCCGACCAGAAAGACGTACGACAGCGCGCCCAGCAATGCCACGCATGCCACGTACGTGATGGCCGGCGCGAAGTTGCTGCCGTTGGCCAGATAGCCGATGGCAAGAGGCGTTGAGATAGCGGCGAGATTGCCGATGAAATTGAAGACCCCGCCAGTAAGGCCCAGCATTTTTTCAGGGGCCAGCGACGTAACCAGTGACCATGTGATGGATGCAAAGCCGTTTCCGAAAAACGCGACGGCCATGAAGAAGATCACCCATTCGGTGGAGTCGGTGAAGTTGGCGCCAATGATGCTGGTCGATATCAGCAGCCCGGAGATGATTGGAAATTTGCGGGCAAAGCCGACGCTGGCGCCTTTGCGGATCAGCCAGTCGGAGAACAGACCTGCACTGATGACGCCACAAAAAGCGGCAAGAAATGGCAGGGAGGTCAGGAAACCGGACTTGATGAAGTTTATGCCGCGATACTTCACCAGATACGTCGGAAACCAGGTGAGGAAGAACCACAGCGTGGAACTGACGGCGTACTGGCCGAGGTAAATGCCCCACAGCTTGCGCTTGCTCAATACGACTCGAAGCGCAGCCCGGCTGAATCCAGGCGCTTGCGTTGAATTTTTCTCTCCAAGGTCGACCAGACCGCCGCCTGTGCTGATCAGTTCGATCTCAGCCGGATTCACGCCTTTGAACTGCCTTGGTTCCCGATACACCGCATACCAGACTACGGCCCATACGATGCCGGCCAGACCGGTTCCGATGAAGACCGCGTGCCAGCCGTACCGATGTTGTAGCCATGCCAGCACGGGCGTGAGGAAGGCCAGGCCGACAAACTGGCCCGACGTGTAAATTCCGATTGCCGAGGCTCGTTCGTTTTCGGGGAACCAGGTTGTGACGACGCGGCTGTTGATGGGATAGGCCGGGGCTTCCAGTGCACCCACCATGAGTCGCAATCCGAACATTGCGGCAAAACTGCCGACAAACCCCATGCTCACCGTTGCCAGCGACCACGAGGCGAGCGCGAGTGCATACAGATAGCGCGGGCGTACACGGTCGACCAGCCAGCCACCGGGTATCTGCATGGCGGCATAGGTCCAGCCAAACGCGGAGAAGATCCAGCCTGCCTGAACGGGACTGATGGAAAGCTCGCGCATCAGTTCGGGCGCCACGATCGACAGATTGCTGCGATCCAGATAGTTGATTACTACTGTGACAAATAATAACAATGCGATCAGCCAGCGTCTCCGGCTTGGTGACTGTTGGGGTATTTGTGCTGTCTTCTTAAGATCTGGAACAAAAGAATTTTGCTTGATACCCCGAATTTCATGGCTCATTTTACCGCTCCTCTCATCTTGCTTGATTTATGTAAATTAGCAGTGGTTTATATTGAGATATTGCTGCGCCGGTGTTGAGGAAGTCACTTAATCGAGATAACGCCGCCATTCTCCTGAGAGGTGCTTGGCCCGGCAGCGACGACAATGGCGACACAGTGTCGAATTCGTTGATATTTGTGTCGCCGGGACCATATGTGGTAACGATAATATCGAGACACGCGGTCATCTACGCCGGGTGGCTCGGACTCCATATAAAGTTTTTTACTTTTCACGCGATCTGGGGGCTTTGTTTAGGACAGCCAAATGCACTTTATTTCAGGTTATATCCTTTGTCGATTTAAATCAGTGTGTGCCGGAATATGGGAAATCGGGCTATCTCATTATTATCCTCACATACAAGAGCGAAGGCCGCGGTGCTGGTCAATCGATTTTGACGGTGCTATCAACCGATTGGATATTAGGATTGTTTGGTTTTTGAAATCCGATTTGCCAAAATGGCATTATGGAAACAGACCGATTTTCCAAAGATTCGGATTCTTCTTGTATTTAATTGAATCGCAAATCGACACAATCACTCTGTTTCGGAAACCGCCTATTGGATCGGCTTACGAAATCGTAGGAAAAATTTCACCGGATATTTGATTTGTATGTCCCGGTTTGTGAATTAACTTTAAGAGGTAAAAAAATATGTCTACAAATGATGTCACGCCTGCAACACCGTCCATCATGGGCCTGATCGATCACTCGGTGAGCAACTACGCTGATTTCAGTTACGGTTCGACCTTGCACGACGATGCACCCGGCATCGTCTTCGCGACCATTCCCGGCGCCACCTACAGCATGTACGACAACGGTGCACTGATCGGTACCATGGTTGCCACCAAGACGAACACGAACTGGACCGTTCCGTCAGCCCTGTTCAACGGCGCGCATGAGCTCACGCTGATGGCCACCGACGCAGCGGGCAACAACAGCGCACAGGCGAGCATCAACTTCACAGTAGCAGCAGGTCCGGCCGCACCGGCATACCTCGGCTTGATCGACCATTCGGTGAGCAATTATGCTGAAGCGGACATTGCACAGGTGACGCATGATGCTCATCCGTCGCTCGTGCTGAGCGCAACGGTTGGCGACACGCTGAACCTGTTCGACAACGGCCAGTTGGTCGGAACGATAGTGGTGACGCAAGCCAACACGAAGTGGGACCTGCCTACGTTGTCCAACGGCGTGCATAACCTGAGCATCACGGAGACGAACGCATCGGGCACGAGCGTTCCGCTGTTCCTGCAGATGACTGTGGATGCGCCGGCTGCAACGCCTTCCGTCATGAGTTTGATGGCGACGGCCGTTGACGCAACGCCTGCAACGCCTGCCATCATGGGCCTGATCGACCACTCGGTGAGCAACTACGCTGATTTCAGTTACGGTTCGACCTTGCACGACGATGCACCCGGCATCGTCTTCACGACCATTCCTGGCGCCACCTACAGCATGTACGACAACGGCGCGCTGATCGGTACCATGGTTGCCACCAAGACGAACACGAACTGGACCGTTCCGTCAGTCCTGTTCAACGGCGCGCATGAGCTCACGCTGATGGCCACCGACGCAGCGGGCAACAACAGCGCACAGGCGAGCATCAACTTCACAGTAGCAGCAGGTCCGGCCGCACCGGCATACCTCGGCTTGGTCGATCATTCGGTGAGCAATTATGCTGAAGCGGACATTGCACAGGTGACGCATGATGCACATCCGTCGCTCGTGCTGAGCGCAACGGTTGGCGACACGCTGAACCTGTTCGACAACGGCCAGTTGGTCGGAACGATGGTGGTGACACAAGCCAACACGAAGTGGGACCTGCCTACGTTGTCCAACGGCGTGCATAACCTGAGCATCACGGAGACGAACGCATCGGGCACGAGCGTTCCGCTGTTCCTGCAGATGACTGTGGATGCAACGCCTTCCGTCATGAGTTTGATGGCGACGGCCGTTGACGCAACGCCTGCAACGCCTGCCATCATGGGCCTGATCGATCACTCGGTGAGCAACTACGCTGATTTCAGTTACGGTTCGACCTTGCACGACGATGCACCCGGCATCGTCTTCACGACCATTCCTGGCGCCACCTACAGCATGTACGACAACGGCGCGCTGATCGGTACCATGGTTGCCACCAAGACGAACACGAACTGGACCGTTCCGTCAGTCCTGTTCAACGGCGCGCATGAGCTCACGCTGATGGCCACCGACGCAGCGGGCAACAACAGCGCACAGGCGAGCATCAACTTCACAGTAGCAGCAGGTCCGGCCGCACCGGCATACCTCGGCTTGGTCGATCATTCGGTGAGCAATTATGCTGAAGCGGACATTGCACAGGTGACGCATGATGCACATCCGTCGCTCGTGCTGAGCGCAACGGTTGGCGACACGCTGAACCTGTTCGACAACGGCCAGTTGGTCGGAACGATGGTGGTGACACAAGCCAACACGAAGTGGGACCTGCCTACGTTGTCCAACGGCGTGCATAACCTGAGCATCACGGAGACGAACGCATCGGGCACGAGCGTTCCGCTGTTCCTGCAGATGACTGTGGATGCAACGCCTGCACCCGCAGTCCAGTCGCTGGTAAGCGCCGCTCACGCCGTGAGCCAGGATGTAACCGCTGTCTCGAATGACGCAAGCGTAGGCCTGCATGACAAGTTTGTCGCATCGGCTGGTCATCAGAACGTCGACCTGAACGTCGATCCGAACTCGTACTTCAAGCAGTCGTCAGCCCACATCGAAGGAGGCAGCAAGGGCGTCCACACAATGCACCTGGAAGGCAGTCATCAGGTGCTGGACCTGACCTCGTTGACTGGGCAGACAGCAGCGGCCAAGATTTCGGGTGTCCAGGCCTTCGACTTGGGCGGACATGGAAACACGCTGCACTTGTCGCTCGTCGACGTGCTGAATCTTGGCCAAGCTGATTTGTTCCAGCACGACGGTAACAAGCAACTGATGGTGAATGGTTCGTCTGCCGACACGATCGACTTGTCGCATGCAAAGCTGGCGGGCGTGGCAGATGCTCCGTGGGTAGAGCACGGCACGGCCTCGGTTGGCGGCGTGACGTACAACGTGTATCAGAATTCAGCTGCTCACGCAGACCTGCTGATTCAGCAAGGCGTACACGCCGTCGTACATTGATTTGATCGTTATCTCGCATTTGCCTGAGGGCTGACGCGAGGTGTGTCGAGTTGAACGAAGCCGTTCCGGATGCTCCCGGAACGGCTTCGCTTATTTGGCCTTACGCTCCTTGTTGGCCTGCGCTACGACAGACGCCGCCAGCGTCCTGGTGTCCTTCGAATACTTGTCGCTGTGGAGAACGAGCGAGGCCTTGTGCTCCATCTGAGCGCCGGTCTGGTTCTTCGTATGCGTTTGCGATAGCGCCGATGCAGCAAGACTCTTTGCAATGGCCGACGCTTTCGGATCATGCAACGTCTTCGATGCGAGTGTTGCGACGGCTTTCGACGTTTGCTTTGTATTCACCGACATGTCTTTCCTCTCTGGTTGATTGAGCGCCGACCATTTCCCGGCCGGTTCCCCAGTCTTCCCGTCGCGGACATCGACATCTATACGATTCGTCCTATTTACACGCGTGGTTTTATAATCTCGCGCATGCTGAATACCCTTATTGTGGCGCCTGGCAACTGGCGCATCCGTCCGCTTCCCACGTTCACCGCCGACCAGAAAGACTGGCTCACGCGCGGCGGCTCGCTCACTGCACATCTGCGTGCACTCGGCACCGTCACCGTCGATGTCACCCGCGAAGCCGTCAGCCAACCCTGGCGCGATGAATCCAGCGCGTTGAACATCACGCCGCGCACGCCGGTATGGACCCGCGAAGTCGTGCTGAAAGTGGAAGGCGTGCCGTTCGTCGCGGCACACAGTATCGTGCCGCTTAATGTCAGTTCGGGCGTGTGGCAAGCGATCCGCCGTTTGAGGACGCGTCCGCTGGCCGAACTTCTATATAGCGACAGTAGCGTCTGGCGCTCGCCGCTGACGTCGCGCAAGGTGACGGCGCGTGATCCGCTCTACAGGCTCGCGGCCACACAAACGCATCATGAAGCCCCCCATACCTTCGTCGCGCGCCGTTCCGTGTTCGTGAGAAAAAGTGCGCCGCTGATGGTCACCGAATGCTTCCTGCCCGCGCTCTGGGCTTTCCTCGAGCGTTGCGAAGAATGCTGAAAGGCTTTCCGCCCATCGCCGATAAAAACACGCACACGCTGATACTCGGCAGCTTCCCCGGCGTGGCGTCGCTCGATGCCGCGCAGTACTACGCCCATCCGCGCAACCAGTTCTGGCGGCTGGTCGGAACGGTGATCGGCGAGCCTTTGCACGAGCTTGCCTACGATCAGCGCGTTCTCAAGCTGCTTGAACATGGCATCGGCTTGTGGGATGTGCTTGCGGCGTGCGAGCGCGAAGGCAGTCTCGACACCGCGATCCGTCACGCGAATCCCAACGACTTTGCCTCGTTCCGCCTTCACGCGCCGGGCTTGAAAAAGCTCTGCTTCAACGGCAAGACATCCGGGCGTTTCGAACCGGTGATCCGCGAGGCAGGCTACGAAACCCTGGTCCTGCCGTCGTCGAGTCCGGCGAATGCTATCCTCTCGTTCGATCAAAAATTGCGCATCTGGCGCGACATCCTCAAATGACCCAATTAATCAAACGCGCGTCGGCTGAAGCGCGCGCGTTCGGCGGCAAGCGCCAAGAAAAAAAGCACGATAAAAAGCAGGCCAAGCGCGCAAAGCGCGATCGTGATGACGACCTTGAAAATGCCCCGCGTATCGATGCACCTCGCAAACCGCGCTTCGCGCCCGTGACGTTCTCGGAAGAGGGCGGCGTGCGATTCCTGCATTTCGGCACCGAATGGGTGCAGGGCGCGATGCGCCTGAAGAAGCCGAATCACATCGAACTTGAATACGCGCAGCAGATGATGGCGTGGCTGTTGTTCATCGAGACGCCCAAACGGGTGGTGCAGCTTGGTCTTGGCGCGGCTGCACTGACTAAGTTCGCGCACGCGTTCCTGAAGCGCGCGAAGGTCGAGGCGGTCGAGCTGAACCCGTCGGTTGTGATCGCCGCGCGCACGATGTTCGAGCTGCCCAACGACGACGCGCGCCTCACCATCCACGAGCAGGACGCCTACGACTTCGTCAACGACGCCGCGAACCACGGCAGCATCGGCGCATTGCAGATCGATGTCTACGATGCCACCGCGCGCGGCCCCGTACTGGACAGCGTCGCGTTCTATCGTGCGTGCCGGGCTTGCCTGACGCCGGCGGCGGGCGTGGTGACGGTCAACCTGTTCGGCGATCACCCGAGCTTCGTGCGCAACATGAAGCGCCTGAACGAAGCCTTCGATGGCCGAGTGCTTGCGCTGCCCGAAGTTCACGACGGCAATCGCATTGCCATCGCGTTTGCGGGACCCGCGCTCGATGTGCCGTACGCGCAACTCGAACAACGGGCAAAGCTCATCGAAAAGCAACTGAAGCTGCCCGCGCGTCAATGGGTCAAGGCCTTGTCGATCAGTACTGAAGCCGGCAATACACCCAACTTTTCCATTTAGATCCAGCAGCGAACCCGCCGCCCTGACAGCGGTCGATAAAGCAAAAATTACATAATGCTTTCTCTACCCATTACGGTTCGGGTTCGCCCTGCTTGACCCACTTTTAGGCGTCCATATACTCCACGTGTTATTTCGGGGCGCTATTAGGCTGGCGCCTTGCCGCGAGATCCGCGCAGGTCCCAGTCCAGCAGCAATTTAAAGAGAAAAGAGGAGACCGTCATGGCTCAAGATGCGGTGACCGCCACTGGTCAGGTCCGCAACAAACAGTGGCTTTGGCTGCTGATACTTCCCTGGATCGGCGTTGTCTGGGTGCCGTTTTACAACAAGATCGAACCGGTGCTCTGGGGCTTTCCGTTTTTCTACTGGTATCAGTTGCTCTGGGTGCTCATCAGCGCGGTCATCACGGCCGTGGTCTATATGAAGACCAAGCCCATCCACGCTGCTCCCAAGCTCACGCCCGGGAGCCCGCGATGATGAATCCCACCGCAACCTTCGTCTTCGTCCTGTTCTTCATCGGCGTGACGATCCTGGGTTTTGTCGCCGCTCACTGGCGCAAGGCCGACCTCGGTCAGCTCGATGAATGGGGACTCGGCGGCCGTCGCTTCGGCACGATCGTCACGTGGTTCCTGCTCGGCGGCGACCTGTACACCGCCTACACGTTCGTCGCGGTTCCGGCCCTCGTGTTCGGCGCGGGTGCGACCGGCTTCTTTGCGCTGCCGTACACCATCCTGATCTACCCGTTTGCTTTCGTCGTGTTCCCGAAGCTCTGGTCGATCTCGAAGAAATTCGGCTACGTCACCGCCGCCGACTTCGTGCACGCCCGCTACAACAGCCGCATGCTGGCGCTGGCGATTGCCGTGACGGGGATTGTCGCAACCATGCCGTATATCGCGTTGCAGCTCGTCGGCATTGAAGTGGTGATCGGCGCGCTTGGATTCGACACCAAGGGGTTTGTCGGCGATCTGCCGCTGATCATCGCGTTTGCGATTCTCGCCGCGTACACGTACACGTCGGGCCTGCGCGCGCCGGCCATGATCGCGGTCGTGAAGGACGTGCTGATCTACATCACGATCATCGCGGCGATGATCATCATCCCGGCGCAGCTTGGCGGTTTCGGCGCGATCTTCCATGCGGTCGATCCGGCGAAGATCCTGTTGAAAGCTCCGGATGCATCGAGCCTCAATGGGTATAGCGCGTATGCGACGCTCGCGGTCGGCTCGGCGCTTGCGCTGTTCCTGTATCCGCACTCGGTGACGGCGGTGTTGTCGTCGAAGTCGGGTAACACGATCCGCCGCAACATGGCGCTCCTGCCGGCCTATTCGCTGGTGCTCGGCTTGCTCGCGTTGCTGGGGTACATGGCGCTTGCATCGGGTGTGAAGGACATGCCGGAATTCGCCCCGTACTTCAAGGCCTACGGTTCGAACTTCGCGGTCCCGGCTCTGTTCCTGCACTTTTTCCCGTCGTGGTTCGTGGGCGTCGCGTTTGCGGCGATCGGTATCGGCGCGCTGGTGCCGGCCGCAATCATGTCCATAGCAGCCGCCAACTTGTACACGCGTAACGTGCATAAGGAGTTCGTGAACACGAACATGACGCCGGAGCAGGAAACCAACGTCGCGAAGCTGGTGTCGCTGCTGGTGAAGGTCGGTGCGGTCGTGTTCATCCTGGCGCTGCCGCTGACGTACGCTATCCAGTTGCAGTTGCTCGGCGGGATCTGGATCATCCAGACGCTGCCGGCGCTGGTGCTCGGCCTCTATACCCGTGTGCTCGATCACCGGGGTTTGCTGATCGGCTGGGCTGCGGGGATCGCCACCGGCACGTGGATGGCGGTATCGCTGAAACTGGCCGGATCGATCTTCACGATTCACCTTTTCGGCTACGCCATTCCGGGGTACGCCGCGGTGTGGGCGCTGGTCGTGAACCTGGTGGTGTCGATCGTGGTGAGCATCCTGGTGCGCGTGATCGGGCTCAAGCGTTCCGATGACCGGACGAGTCCCGAGGACTATCTGGATGTAGCTGAAACCTGATCGCGGGTTAGCGGTAAAGTTGGCGAAACGCCCGTAACGGATGTTGCGGGCGTTTTCTTTTTCCGGCTGCGGCCTTAATGCAGCGTTATCGTCAGCGCGTTGTTCATCTCTTCACCGGAACCGCATGTCCGCAACCGAACCGTCGAAGCCCCTCCGAAGCCACACGCGCCGCACGCTGCACGTGCTCGGCTCACCGTATTTTCGATACCGCCACGCCAAGTACCTCCACGCGGCGCGCGTGGCACTGGCGCTGCTTGCGTCGATTGCGCTGACGTCGGGCATCGATATTCCCCACGGCGAATGGTCCACAGTGACTTTGCTCGTCGTGATCGGCGGCTTGCAGCATCACGGCAATATCCGCAAGAAGGCGGCGGAGCGCGCGGTGGGAACGCTGCTTGGCGCGTCGCTCGGGCTTGGGCTGATCCTGCTGCAATCGGTCACCCACTCGACCATGATCACCTTCGTGCTGCTGGCTGTGATTGCCGGCGTGTGCGCGTATCACGCCATCGGCAAGCCGGGGTATATCGCGTTGCTCACGGGCATCACCACGGTGATCGTGGCGGGGCACGGGAATCTGTCTATCGATGTCGGCTTGTGGCGCACCCTGACCGTGCTGATCGGCATAGTGATCGCGCTGGCGTTCTCGTTCGTGCTGCCGCAATACGCCACGTATTCATGGCGTTATCGGCTCGCCGACAACATGCGCGACAGCGCACGGATCTATAGCGCGATCGTGGAAGGGCGGCGCATCTCGGTTGAGGTCTTGACGAAGCAGTTCGCCACGATGAACTCGCGGCTGGTTTCATCGCGTTCGCTGCTGGCGTCGGTTGCAAAAGAGATCGACACGCCGCTTCCTGTTCTGGAGGATATCCAGCGCCAGCATCGTTCGATCATCACCGCGCTGGAAATGATGGCGTCCGCTATGCCGGACAATGCGCCCGGACTTGCCGCCAGCGGTCACGCCGAAGAACGCGCCGTGCGTCATACCTTGTTGCTGATGGCGCGTGCGTTGCGGTTCGGCCGTGTCGGTCTGCTGCATGCGGCGACCGGGTCACCA
>NZ_JBSIPA010000600.1:0-3271 GCF_053574605.1 Caballeronia sp. M23-90
GCTCGCCGCTTGCATCAGGCGTGTCCGCGAGCGCACCTTCGAGCAGATTCGAATGGCCGATGAAACCGGCCGCGAAGCGCGTCGCGGGCCGATCGTACAAATCGGCGGGTGTGCCGATCTGCTCGCCGCTTGCATCAGGCGTGTCCGCGAGCGCACCTTCGAGCAGATTCGAATGGCCGATGAAACCGGCCGCGAAGCGCGTCGCGGGCCGATCGTACAAATCGGCGGGTGTGCCGATCTGCTCGATGCGCGCATCGTTCATCAGGCAGATGCGGTCCGAAAGCGTGAGTGCTTCGTCCTGATCGTGCGTCACATAGACGAATGTCGCACCGAGCTCCTTGTGGAGACGGCGTATTTCCGCCTGCATGTGCTCACGCAGCTTTTTATCGAGTGCGCCGAGCGGCTCGTCGAGCAGGATCACCGACGGACGGTAGGCGAAGCAGCGCGCGAGTGCGATGCGCTGCTGCTGCCCGCCGGACAGCTCCTTTGGAAACCGCCCTTTGTATTCGCTCATGCGCACCATTGCGAGCGCGCCTTCCACTGCCTCGCGCACGTCCTCGCGTGACTTGCGGCGCATTCGCAAGCCGTACGCGACGTTGTCCCACACGCTCATGTGCGGAAACAGCGCATAGCTTTGGAACACCATGCCGATGCCGCGCTTGCCCGGTTCGACGTGCGTCACATCGCGTCCGTCTATCTCGATGCGCCCGGCGCTGGGCGCGACCAGCCCCGAAATCATCTGGAGCAGCGTGGTCTTGCCCGACCCGGAAGGACCGAGCAGCGTCAGGAATTCGCCGGCCTGCACGGTCATGCTGGTCGGCTCCAGCGCGACGGTATCGCCGTAACGCTTGGTCAGCCCGATCGCTTCCAGTTTTGCGCTCATCGTTGCACCTTTACGAAATGATCCACGAATTGAAGCGTTCAGTGACCTTCTGGCGATTCTCCTGCCACCACTGCGGACTTGGCAGCTTCATGTCGCGGATGTTGTCCGGCGCAGTCGGCAACAAGGGAACGCGCTGCGGCGGGATGGTTTCGAACGACTTGCGGTTGGTGGGTCCGTAAGCAAGTGTCTGCGTGAGGAGCGCCTGACGCTTTGCGTCCGCGCAGAAGCGCACGAACTGCTTCGCCATCTCGGCGCGCGGCGTGCCTTTGGGAATACCCCATCCTTCGATGGAATACAGGCCCTGATTCCAGACGATCCTGACCGGCGCACCGCCGTCGATCGCGGACTGCGCGCGGCCGTTCCATAGTGAAATCATGTCGACGTCGCCACTCTGGATTGCCTGCATGGACTGCGCACCCGAAGTCCACCAGATCGCAATATGCGGTTTGATCTTGTCGAGACTCTTGAATGCGCGGTCGACGTCGAGCGGATAGAGCTTGTCGAGCGGCACGCCGTCGGCGAGCAACGCTTGCTCCAGCGTGTCGAGCGGACTGCGCCGCAGGCAGCGGCGGCCCGGAAAACGCTTGACGTCCCAGAAGTCCGCCCACGATTTCGGGCCGTTCGCCTGGAATTTGTCGGTGCGGTACGCGAGCACCGTGGAATACACGTCCACGCCCAGCCAGTTGGGCGTGATCGCTTCGGGCATCACATCCGGGAAGTCCGACGGCTTGAGGCCGATGGGCTCCATCAGGCCCTTCGCTTCGAGGTATGGAATGTCGGCGGAAAGCGTGAGTGTGGTCACGTCCCACACATAGTTTTTCGTCTTCACCATCGCTTCGAACTGCGCGACCGGCTGCGACTCGCGTGCGACGCTTACCACCTTGATGCCCGTCGCTTTTTCGAACGGATCGTAGAACGCCTGACGATACGCGAGCGTATAAGGGCCGCCCGGGTCCGACACGACAATCTGCTTGTCATCCGCGCGGACCAGCACCGGCATTGCACCCGCGAGCGCAAGTGCGCCTGCACCCTGCAACAGCCGGCGCCGCTTTTCGTTGAAGTGTTGCGTCATTGCCATGGTCTCCCGCTCGATGGTTCAGTAGATGAAACGCAACCGGCTCACTTCGCGCGCTTGCGGAAGAACTCTTCCATCATGCGAGCGGGTTCGCCCGAATCGTAGGCTTCGCGCTGAATGCGAGCGCCCGCTTCTATGCAGTCCTGAAAACCCGGCTCGGTCATTTCGCGGAATCGCTGTTTATCCAGACGCATTGCAACCGGCGGTTTGTTGCCCAGGTCGGTCGCGATCTCGAGCGCTTTTTCCAGTACTTTTTCTTCGGCCACGATGTGGTGAATCAGGCCGATCTGCTTGCATTCATCGGCGTCCATCAGGCGGCCCGTGAGCGTCAGTTCGATCGTGCGCGACATGCCGAGCATGGAGTTCATGATCCACGGACCGGTCGTGCTCGCGATACCCGCGTTGATTTCCGGCTGGCCCATGCGCACGCCCGGATGACCGACGCGGATGTCGCCAAGCAGCGCCACCTGGAACGCCGAGCCCGCTGCCGTGCCGTTCAGCGCCATCACCAGCGGCTTCTTGAGGCCGCGCAGCGCAGCGTAGTAACGCTGCCATTCCTTGACCCAGGCGACCGCACGTTCGCCGTCGAAGTCATGGGCCTCCGAGAGATCCTGCCCGGCGGAAAAGGCGCGGTTGCCTGCGCCCGTCATGATGATCGCCGTGACATTGTCGTCAGCGTCGAAGCGTTCCAGTGCGTCGATGATCGCGTTGCGCATCGGCGTGGTCCACGCATTGAGTTTTTCCGGACGATTGAGCGTGATGATCGCTACACGTTCATGGCGGGATACCAAAATGTCTTCAGTCATTTTTATCGCATCGCAATAGTTGTTGGGTGACATTCAATATACGTTGAGCAAAAACAGAGCGCAAGCAGGAGTTTTCACCTGTCTGCCGGCGTGACACACGCGCTTAAGAACTGTCCTATTGATTTCCCGGGTGGAGAATTCCTGCGCTAGAATTACTGTATATTTGTACAGTACTCAGCAAGAGGTCCCCCGTGAACTCCGCCTTCGGCAATCCAGAGAAACTCCCGCAGTCCAGCAAGGCGTCGTGCCGTCTCGACGCCCTGATCGACTCGACCACGCATCCCGGTTTGGGGGGAATCGCCTTGTGGCGCGGGTCGCAGCTTGCCCGCTCGCACGGACAGACGGTCGACACGGGCTATGCCGTGCTTTCCGCTGAATTGCCCGGCGGCGGCTGGCCGCTGGGCACGCTGATCTTTTTAGGTGCATCGCTGATGTTCGCGTGCAGGCTGATATCGATAACCGTGTTTTCGATCAGCAAACGAACCTTCGTCATCTTGTCGACAATGA
>NZ_JBSIPA010000601.1:0-3270 GCF_053574605.1 Caballeronia sp. M23-90
TACCTGCGCGAGCCCTTCTGCGGGGCTCACGCAGGTCGCTGGCCTGGCTTACTTCGGCTTGCTGTTCGGGCCCGTGTTGATCGGCGGCGTGGCGCAGATCAGTTCGCTGCCCATTGGGCTTTCGGTGGTCGCAGCGTGCTCGGCGCTGATTGCGCTCGTGGGCCCGCGAATGATGAAACAACTCAAGCTATAAAAAAAACGCGCTGACTTTGCAATCAGCGCGTTCCTTATATCTTGAAAAACAACGAAGGCAACGCGATCAACAGACCGGACCTCGCCGCCCGCGAGATTACATCTTGACCACGTCCAGCAGCGTCTTCTTGCCGCCCTTGTAGTCGTACAACGAGATCACGCCGTGCTTCAGGTCGCCCTTCGAATCGAAGGTCGTCTCGCCAATCACGCCCTTGTAATCCGTATTCGGCATTGCTGCGACGATCTTTGCCGGATCGGTCGAGTTGGCGCGCTTCATTGCATCGACAATGATGTACACCGCGTCATACGTGAACGGCGCGTAGATCTGGATCGGCGCACCGAAACGCTTCTGGAACTTGGCCGCGAATGCCGGGCCGCCTTCCATCTTCTCGAGCGCCATGCCGGCTTCCGAGCAGACTACGTTGTCGGCTGCATCGCCCGCCAGGTCGGCCAGCTTTTCCGTACACACGCCGTCACCCGCCAGCACCTTGGCGCGCAGGCCAAGTTGCTTGGCTTGCTTGGCGAACGGGCCGCCGGTTGCGTCCATGCCGCCGTACATCACCGCGTCAGGATTCTCACCCTTGATCTTCGTCAAGATGGCGCGGAAGTCGACAGCCTTGTCGTTGGTCGCGTCGTGCGACATCACGTTCAGGCCAAGCGACTTGGCGGTCTTTTCGAATTCGTTCGCGAGACCCTGGCCGTAAGCCGTCGAGTCATCGACAATTGCCACGCTCTTCATCTTCATCGTCTTGGCGGCGAAGTTGGCGAGCGCCGGGCCTTGCTGTGCGTCGGTCGCGACCACGCGATACGTCGTCTTGAAGCCTTGCTGCGTGTAAGTCGGGTTGGTAGCCGACGGGGAGATCTGGACGATGCCTGCATCGCTATAGATCTTCGATGCCGGGATACTCGTGCCGGAGTTCAAGTGACCAACCACGCCGACGACCTTGTCGTCGACCAGCTTCTGGGCAACTTGCGTCGCCGTGCGCGGGTCGCCCGCGTCATCTTGCGGATCGAGTTGAAGCGTGATCTTCTGGCCGCCGATCGTCAGACCCTTGGCATTGATTTCTTCAACTGCGAGGCGCGCGCCGTTTTCGTTGTCCTTGCCCAAGTGAGCAATACCGCCGGTCAACGGTGCAACGTGACCGATTTTGACAATCTCGTCGGCCATTGCCGTTGTTGCCATCGAGGCGAACAGCAGCGCTGCAGCGCTAATAGGCAACAATTTGTGAAGCTTGGTGTTCATGTAAGTCTCCAGTTTCGGTCCCAAAAACAACGTTGTCGCCCTGTGCCCCGCCTTTCATCACGGTGGTTCAGCCCCGTGGACGACCACGCCGGATGCATCGTCATGCACTTGGCAAGTCCTTCAGCCGGCCATTTTTGACGGCCGTCATCCGTACTGCGCGCAAGTGTAGGGTTGTCAAATTAATTTGGGGAAGTTTTTTAGGATACTGGTGTTGCTACTAATAAGAGACTAGTTGAGAAGCCACTGGAAATGTGCTGGTGCAGCGCGCAAAGGCCCTGTTCATGCGGTTCTTCAGAGCACGCGTTGCTGCGTGGGTAAGGTTGTCGCGGGTTTTATCGGATCGCGCCGGTATTATCCCGGCCGCTAACCAGTTGGATTCAAACACTTAATAGAGCATTAACTCCAAGGCGTTTTCTAATCGCGTTGAGGCACCCGCCAACGTGGTGTCCGGGCGATTTCCTACAGGCGCTTTACAGCCCGGACGTCCGCCAGCAAGCGGCAGGGAATGGTGGCACACTGCCTTGCGGTTTTTCCACCCTCGTTTTTCGGCGTGTTTTTTCGCCCCTTATTATTCAGCAATCAGTCAGGAGCTTCACTATGACCGTTTCATCCCGATGGATCGACATTCCCGCCAGCGGCGACAGCTTCCAGGGTTATCTCGCGTTGCCGAAGGCTGGCAAGGGCCCGGGCGTGGTGATCATCCAGGAAATCTTCGGCGTGAATTCGCACATCCGGGCGGTCGCCGATCAATACGCAGCCGATGGTTACGTGGCGCTTGCCCCAGACATCTTCTGGCGCATCCAGCCGCGCGTGGAACTGGGCTATGACGGCGCGGATCGCAACAAGGCGATGGAGCTGTACGGCAAGTTCGACCTCAACCTCGGCGTTGCCGACGTAGGCGCCGCCGCGGATGCCTTGCGCGCGTTGCCCGAAGTCACTGGCAAGGTCGCGGGCGTGGGCTATTGCCTGGGCGGGACGCTGGCGTATTTATCGGCGGCGAAGGGTTCGTTCGATATCGCCGTGGCCTACTACGGCGGCGGCATCCACACACTATTGGATCAGGCGGACAGTGTGAAGGCGCCGATCCAGTTCCACTACGGCGAGCTCGACGCCCACATTCCGGCTGACGGCGTTGCTGCCGTCAAGCAGCGTTTTGCGGCCAAGGATGCGCAAGTCTTCACGTATCCGGACGCGGACCACGGCTTCAATTGCACGGATCGTGCGTCGTACAACCAGAAGGCATCGGCGCTCGCGCACGGCCGCACGCTGACATTCCTCGGCGAGCATTCGTAACCGAACGTGGACTGCACGGCCGCCTGAATGACAAGACGGAACAATAAAGCCAAGGGGAAACCGTGCAGTCCGAGTATCTCGATCACGACGCCATCGGCCTGGCGGAGCTTGTGCGTACGGGCCAGGTGAGCGCACGCGAGCTCATCGATACAGCCATCGCACGCGCAGAAGCCGTCAATCCGGCGATCAACGCCATCGTGCTGAAGGATTACCAGGCGGCCCGCAATCGCGCGAGCCGTTCAGGTTTTCCGGCCGATGGTCCGCTGGCTGGCGTGCCTTATCTCATCAAGGATCTCGGCGCGCCGGTCGCGGGCTTGCGCATGTCCATGGGCAGCCGCCATTTCCAGCACTTCATTCCACGCGAGGATTCACCAATCGTCGCGCGCTCGAAAGCGGCCGGGCTCAATATCTTCGGCAAGACAAACACGCCGGAAATAGGCCAGATGCCGTACACCGAACCCGAGCTGTTCGGTCCGACGCGCAACCCGTGGGGACTCGACTACACGCCGGGCGGTTCAAGTGGCGGCGCGGCGGCGGCCGTA
>NZ_JBSIPA010000602.1:0-3250 GCF_053574605.1 Caballeronia sp. M23-90
TTGCGCAGGCGGTCCGGACGCCGACGCGGCGTGACTCGGGGTTGGCGGCGCGCATTGTGGAGGCGGCATCGTGAATCACATGATCGACTATGCAATCCAGCCGAATGAAGTGGAGCTGATCGCCGTACGAGCGCAAGGCGCGGGCGGCCAGAACGTCAACAAGGTATCCAGCGCGATCCATCTGCGCTTCGATATACGCGCGTCGTCCTTGCCCGAGTCGATCAAGATGCGGCTTCTCGCATTGCGCGACAGCCGCATCACGCGCGACGGCGTGATCATCATCAAGTCGCAGGAGCACCGCACGCAGGACATGAATCGCGCCGCGGCGCTTGCCCGGCTCGACGAGATGGTCCAGCGTGTGAGTATCGTACGGCGCACGCGTGTGGCGACGAAACCCACGCGTGCGTCGCAGGTGAGAAGAGTCGAAGGAAAAGTGCGCCGCGGCGCCGTGAAAGCGACGCGCGGGCGAGTGGTCGGAGATTGATGCGACAACAAAGTTTCAGTGCGGAATCATCCACGTCAGCACGTTCTGCTGCAGCCAGACGAGCACGCCGAGCAGTACCGTCAGAAGGATGGAATGCTTGAACGTCTTGGCGAACACCACGCCTTCCTTGCCTTTGAGTCCCGTTGTAGCAACGCCTGTCGAGATGTTTTGCGGCGAGATCATTTTCCCCATCACGCCGCCTGATGAATTGGTCGCGGCCATGAGGATCGGATTGAGATTGAGCTGGCGCGCGGCGACCACTTGCAGATTGCCGAAGAGCGCATTACCGGACGTGTCGCTGCCCGACAGGAACACCGCAACCCAGCCGAGGAAAGCGGAAACCAGCGGGAAAAACGCGCCCACCGACGCCACGCCCAGGCCGAGCGTGTAGTTCATCCCGGAGTAGTTCATCAGGTACGCAAGCCCGACGATCGTCGCCACAGTCATGATGGCGATGCGGGTCTGAATCCACGTGTCCGCGATCGATGCGCCGAATTCACGCGCCGGCAGCTTCACGATCAACGCGGTGATGATCGCCGCCACCAGGATAGCCGTGCCTGTGGCGAGCGGCTGGAAATCCCAGATTGCGGCATATGGCTGGTTGTAGAGCGTGATGAAGACGGCTTTGTCGAGTCCGGGCCATGCCACTTTTACATCGCCGATCATGAAGATCTTCGCCACCGTCCACACGATCACGACCACTGACACCACGATCCACGGCACCCAGCCATGTCCGCCGGAAAGTTTGCCGCGTGTCTGCGCCACGCGATCCACGTTCACCGCAAAGCGTTCATCGGGTGCGGGTTTCCAGACGCGCAGGAACGCGATCGTGAGGATCAGGGAGACGAGTGACGACAGGACATCGGTGAGCGAGTAACTGATGAAATTCGATGTCACGAATTGCGTGAGCGCGAACGTCCCGCCGGCAACCAGCAGCACCGGCCAGATCTTGAGCATGTTGCGAAAGCCCGCGTAGACACCGATCACGTAGAACGGCAGCATCAGCGCGAAGAACGGCAACTGGCGGCCGACCATCTTTGCGAGGGCATCGGTGGGAAGGTGAGTGACGGCGCCGAGCACGGTGATCGGCACGCCCAGCGCGCCGAACGCAACCGGCGCCGTGTTGAAGATCAGCGTGAACGTCAGCGCTTCCAGCGTAGGAAAGCCGAGCAGGATCAAGAGCGAACTCGTGATCGCGATCGGTGTGCCGAACCCGGAAATACCCTCGAGCAGCGCGCCAAAAGAAAAGCCGATGACAACCAGCACGATGCGCCGGTCGTTCGGCAGGTTATCGATCATCCACATGCGGAATGCTTCGAAGCGGCCGGAGCGTTGTGCAATGTTGTAGAGCAGGATGGCCGCGAAGACGATCCACATCACAGGCCAGACGGCGAACACCGCGCCGGCCGCCACAGAATCGAGGGCAAGTCCTACCGGGAAATGCCACACGCCGATCGCTATCACGATCCCAACGACGAGTCCCGCTAGAGACGCCTGCCACGCAGGCCTGCGCGCCCATCCGAGCAACACGAGCACGACAATAATGGGCAGCGCCGCCACGAGGAAAGACCAGCCGAGCGAGCCGCTGACTGGCGTCAGAATCTGGTGGAACATAACGTCTCCTGGTTCTTATTTTCAAGGACGCGCGGCAGTTCCGATTCTGGCGATCGCGGTTGCGATCCAGACGTCAGCGCGCTTTTAACGCATTAAGTAAGTGATCGGCGAACGTGTATCGACTAAGGATAGGGCGATGTGGACAGACGTCAAGGGATGAATACCCACGGCTGTCTCGTTTTATTGAGTGGTCGGCTCTTGCACGGCGGCGCCGGGCGACGCATCCGCGGACGACGCATCGCGCAGCACCCAGACGGAGAGTACGCCCAGGCAAGCTGCGAGCCAAAGAAGGATCAGCGTAAAGACCAGCATGATAAGGAGTCCCCTGACGGAGCGCGCGAAACGGCGCTTTCGACGGAGGCAGGAGCGAAAAACGTGCCAGATCGGCTTGAAGGGCTTGACCGGCCGAGCAACGTCGCCTTCAGACAAACCAGCACGCTACTGCGGCGCGGCAGGTGTGAAACGGTTACATCCAGCGGGTAAGGCGGGAGTAAGCCGAAACCTTAGTGATAATGCCCGTGGCCGCCACCGCCATGCCAGCCACCACCGCCGTGCCCACCGCCCCAGAATCCAAAGCCGATCGAGACCGCTGGACCGCCATAGCCGTATCCATAGCCATACGGATAACCGTAATACGCCGGATATGGGGCATAGACAGGGTAAGCCGGGTAGTAGGCGGGAGGTGGCGCATAGCCTGCAGGCGGCGGCGTGGCAGAGGCATAACTGCTTGAATTCTGCTGTGCGTTTTGAGTGTTGTCGTACTGCTGCGCAGGAGCCGAACCGGAAGCTCCGTCCGGCGCCACAGGAATCTCACGTTGCGCCTGCGCCGTGCCGACCACCGGCTGACCGGCATACGCGGGGTAGCCGGGGTAAGACGGATAGTATCCGTAAGGCACGTAGTAACAGCCGCTCAAGCTCAAGGCGCCCACGAGGGCTGCGGCTGCGAGCTTCGGGTTCATGATGCGACTCCTGGGTTGCGTAGAAACGCGATGTTCGGAACAACGAGAAACTGATACCAGGAGCCTAGCGCATCGTTGAAACGTGGGAAAGCATTGGCGAGGCCGCGAATATTTCGACGTGTTTCACGGCGATGAAACCGCGAGCGAAACCGCATCGAAACACAAGCGGCCAGGCATGTATCGAGCGCTTTCG
>NZ_JBSIPA010000603.1:0-3244 GCF_053574605.1 Caballeronia sp. M23-90
CCCCGGCTAGCGTGCCGAGGCTTTCGCGCGTGACGTACCGGCGCGCCGGTCGCGGCGCCTGGATCGTCAGGCCAAGGTCTTCTATCAGTGGCTTGACGACATCGAACAGCGTTCGTGCTTCCTCGTTCTCCACGCCGAGCGTCCCCGGCTAGCGTGCCGAGGCATACGCCCGTGACGTACCAGCGCACCGGTCGCGGCGCCTGGATCGTCAGGCCAAGGTCTTCTATCAGTGGCTTGACGACATCGAACAGCGTTCGTGCTTCCTCGTTCTCCACGCCGAGCGTCGCCGGATCGATCAGGACCAGGTGGTCACGCGCAATACGAACGTGAACCGGCTCGATGCACGCCCATGTGGCATCGCCCGGAGAACCGCCATCGGCGAGCAGCATGTAGGGCGCGAGCGGTGCTTCGTCGGCGGCCTGCCTTGATGACGTATTCGATGAGTCATTCACCACGCCGAATTGCCGCGCAATCCAGCGCTCGTGCGGCAAGGTGCGCTGAAAATCCTCGCCGATCACGCGTTCCTCGACCGTTGTGCGGGCAAGCAGCCGATCAAGCGCTGGACGCGCGAGGGTGTGAAGCGCAGTTGCCGCGTCGGCGGCGGACGGCAGCGCGAACGGAAGAAGAAGATGGAGATCGTGGAGCTTGGGCGTGGGCATGATGCTGGGCATTGTATGGCAAAGGGCCCGGCGCTTCTGCTGGCTGATTGCGCGTTTTAAGCGCGGGTAGGCTCGCGCGGTTCGACTTTTCGATCGATTTCACTGCGTGTGGGCAGTGTCTTGAGGTCGTACATGGCCTGCAGATTCAACCAGAATTCAGGCGTGGTGTCGAAGTAGCGCGCGAGGCGATAAGCCGTATCCGCCGTGATGCCGCGCCGTTCCTTCACGATCTCGTGCAACCGCGTGGCCGGCACGTTGAGCGCCAGCGCCAGCGCGTTCACGCTCAACTCCAGCGGAACCAGATAATCTTCCCGGAGAATTTCTCCCGGATGAACTGCGCGCATTCCGTTCTTCGACATGTTGAATAAACCTGGTTAGTGATAGTCAATGATTTCGACGTCGACAGGACCCTTCGTCGTCCATTTGAAACAAACGCGCCACTGGCTGTTGATCCGGATGCTGAGCTGGCCCCGCCGGTCGCCCGACAGGCGTTCGAGACGGTTGCCGGGTGGTGATTTCAGGTCGCGCAACTCGTGCGAAGCATCCAGCGCCGATAGCCTTCTGGTCGCGACTTCTGCAATTGCTGCGAACCGCTTCGGCGTTTCACCTTCGTAAAGTGCCTGGGTGTCCTTGCATCGGAACGTTTGAATCATTATGGTCATCGTATTACGTTTTGCGTAATACGTAAAGGGTTAAATTGAAGGGCTGTCGCGGCGGGCATTGCCAGGTCTCTTTGGAAGGGATTCATGCGGCCGGCGAGCTAATCGAGTATGGACTGACGTCTCGCTTCCCGAAATCGGCCGAATGGCCTGTGTCAAGGGTTTTGCACGCGTTTCGCGTGCGTTTTCCGCCGCATTGCGTCCCTCGCTCTAAAGGGGGGCTTAAGCATTGTGTGGCAAACTTCGCGCTTGATCGGATGCGCAACGGCGCGTCCAGTTCGCGCCTGATCGACGGATCGGGTGATAAAAACGGCGCAAGTCGCACGGAACGTCCATCCGTGCACCGAATGCGCGATGGTCAGATCGAAGAACGTTAGACGCTGAAAGGAATCGCTTGAAACTTCCCTATGAATGGCAGATCGGCTGGCGCTACACCCGCGCCGGCAAACGCACCACCGGCAACGGTTTCATCTCGTTCATTGCGCTGGTATCCATGGCCGGCATCGCGCTCGGCGTGGCCGCGCTGATCGTGGTGCTTTCGGTAATGAACGGCTTTCAGAAAGAGGTTCGCGATCGCATGTTGTCGGTGCTCGCGCACGTCGAAATCTTTTCGCCGACGGGGTCCATGCCCAACTGGCAACTGACCGCTCAGGAAGCGCGCAAGAATCCGGAAGTGATCGGCGCGGCGCCTTATGTCGACGCGCAGGCGCTGCTCACGCGGCAAGGTGCTGTCAGCGGCGTGGCGTTGCGCGGCGTCGAGCCGACGCTCGAACCGCAAGTGTCCGATATCGGCAAGGAAATGAAGGGCGGCAAGCTCACGGATCTCGTGCCGGGCGCGTTCGGCATCGTGCTCGGACGCGACCTGGCGAGCAATCTCGGCGTAGGAACGGGTGACAAGATCACGCTGGTGGCCCCTGAAGGCACGATCACGCCAGCGGGCATGCTGCCGCGGCTCAAGCAATTTACGGTCGTCGGCGTATTCGAATCCGGGCACTATGAATACGATTCCACGCTCGCACTGATTTCCATCTCCGATGCCCAGGCGCTCTTTCGCCTGCCGGCGCCCACGGGCTTGCGGCTGAAGCTGAAGGACATGCAACGCGCGCCGGAAGTCGCGCGGCAGCTTTCGCGCACGCTCTCCGGCGACCTTTACATTCGCGACTGGACGCAGCAGAACAAGACGTGGTTCTCGGCCGTGCAAATCGAAAAACGCATGATGTTCATCATCCTGACGCTCATCATTGCGGTCGCGGCGTTCAACCTGGTTTCGTCGCTGGTGATGACCGTGACCGATAAGCAAGCGGACATCGCGATTCTTCGCACGCTTGGCGCGCAGCCCGGGTCGATCATGAAGATCTTCGTGATTCAGGGCGTGACGATCGGGTTTATCGGCACGGCAATCGGCGTGACGCTCGGTTGCCTGATCGCCTGGAGCATCCCGTGGCTCGTGCCGGGTATCGAACATCTGTTCGGCGTGCAGTTCCTGCCGCCGTCGGTGTATTTCATCAGCGAACTGCCGTCCGAACTCGTCCCCGCCGACGTGATCCGGATCGGGCTGATCGCGTTTGTCTTGTCATCGCTCGCCACGCTCTATCCGAGCTGGCGCGGCGCGAAGGTCCGTCCGGCGGAGGCATTGCGGTATGAGTGAGGTGTCGAACAACATCGTGCTGGAAGCATCGGCCATTTCGAAGACGTTCGTGCAGGGCGGCTTCAACGTGCAAGTGCTGGACAATGCTGAATTGCAGGTGCATCGCGGCGAAAAGCTCGCGATCGTCGGCGCGTCGGGTTCCGGCAAAAGCACGTTGTTGCACGTGCTCGGCGGGCTCGACGAACCCAGCGCCGGCAAGGTTTCGCTTTTGGGCAAGCCGTTCACCGCGTTGCGCGAACGCGAGCGCAACGAGTTGCGCAACAAGGCGCTTGGATTCG
>NZ_JBSIPA010000604.1:0-3243 GCF_053574605.1 Caballeronia sp. M23-90
GGTTTCGCAACATGCGCCACGGATCCTGCTGCTCTACGGTTCGTTGCGCCCCACGTCATACAGCCAATTTTTAACGTTAGAAGCCGATCGCATCCTGCGCCATTTCGGCGCCGAAACACGGGTCTTCATCGGCGAACTGCGCACTCATGCAAGGGAAAACGGCCTCGCGGTCGTCTGTGCGAACAAAAGCGGTGACGAAATCCTGGATGGCGTTCGCATCGACAACTATGGCGAGTCCTGCGTGATCGCCGCCGATGGCACCGTGCTGGCCCGCCGCACGGGCGCCGAGGGTCCGGGTCTCGTGGCGGCAACGCTTGAACACGGCGATATTGCGGCAACCCGCTCGGCGCTTGCGTATTTCTCCCATCGCCGCGTGGATCTTTACGGCACACCCTCCTTCTAAACCTCTTTCTTGCGGGTTCAAATACATGTCCGAAACATTGATTGTCGCCGGTTGGGTCGTCAAGGGCGCGACGGACCGGCACACCGCCGACGTGATCCGCGACGGTGCGCTTTATCAACGCAATGGTGTCATCGTGGAGATTGGCGATGCAAAGGAGCTGATCGAAAAATATCCCGATGCTCCTCGCCTCGGATCAGCCGATACCGTATTGATGCCGGGCTTCGTCAATAGCCACCACCATGTCGGCATGACGCCGCTGCAACTCGGGTCGCCCGATCATGCGCTGGAACTCTGGTTTGCAAGCCGCATGGGCGCGCGCGAGATAGACCTGTATCTGGACACCCTGTATTCGGCATTTGAAATGATCGCCTCCGGCATCACGACCGTCCAGCACATTCACGGCTGGCGGCCAGGGCCGCTTTCAGCGGTGCATGATGCCGCGTCGCATGTTCTCAAGGCTTATCGCGACCTTGGCATGCGCGCGTCCTACAGTTTCGCCGTGCGCGAACAGAACCTGCTCGTGTATGAAGCAGACGAGGAATTCGTCAAGCGCCTGCCTGCCGATATCGGTCCAAAACTTGCCGCGCATTTGAAGGCGCAACAGATTCCTCTGGCCGAGCATTTGGAGTTGTTCGACATGCTGACGCGTGACAACGAAGGCCAGGCGCTCACGCGCATTCAGCTTGCGCCGGCCAACCTGCACTGGTGCGGCGACGACACGCTGCTCGCCATCAAGGAACGTGCCGACAACAGCGGCGTACCCATGCACATGCACTTGCTGGAGACTGCGTACCAGAAGGAATATGCACGGCGGCGCACGGGCAAGACGGCGGTTGCGCATCTGAACGATCTGGGCCTTCTTGGACCGTCCCTGACGCTCGGACACGGCGTCTGGCTCACGCAGGAAGATATCGAATTGGTCGCGCATACCGGAACCTGCATCTGTCACAACTGCAGTTCGAACCTGCGCTTGCGCAGCGGTATTGCGCCATTGAATGCGTTCGCGAAGCACGGCGTGACGGTAGGCATGGGACTCGACGAGGCGGGCATCAATGAAGACCGCGACATGCTCCAGGAAATGCGGCTTGCGCTGCGGGTACACCGCACGCCGGGCATGGACGACGACGTGCCGACCTGCCCGCAAGTCCTTCGGATGGCAAGCGAGGACGGGGCGAAGACCACCCCGTTCGGCACGCAGGTCGGGCGCCTGGAAACCGGTCGCCTCGCCGATATCGTGCTGATGAACTGGAAGACCGCCACTTATCCGTACCAGGATGAAGACATTCCGATGCTCGACGCGCTCATGCAACGCGCCAAGATTAATGCCGTCGATGCCGTGATGATCGCGGGCGAGATCGTGTATCAGGATGGCCGCTTCACTCGGGTGGATCGTGAAGCGGTACTCAAGGAGATCGCGGAAATCCTGGCAAAACCGCGCAATCCGCGAGAGCAGGCAAAACGCGAGCTGGGTGTGGCCGTCTTTCCACACGTGAAGGCCTTTTACGCGGACTATCTCGCCGAGACACCGCCGCGCCAACCGTTCTACGAGCCGTCGTCTAAAACCTAAATCAAACAGCCGTCACATCTGTTAGAGGCGGACACGGTGTCGTCTTAATCTGTCCATGAATCATAGCTTCGACCGCTTCTAAAATGCGCTGAGCGAGCGCGTAGAAAGATACGAAACTACAAGCTGCGCCCACAGTGGGAAACGTTAAAAAAAGGCGATATGTAGACGGCAAGTGCCCTTTCACTTTCACAACAACAGGAGACCGCCTGCTTCTTTAATATTGAAAAAAGAGTCTTGCGGGAGGTAAGTATTAGCGATGGGCGGGCGACGCTTACCAATTCAAGTCCGCTAGCAGAAAATGCGATTCGGGGACCCGTGCCAACAGCAAGTACAGCAATCGTTCGAGTGAAAAAAATTGACGTTCCTTCGTCCGGTAACGGCCCGAAGCGGCATACATTTTGCTGACTATACGTTGGTCACCTTGCGTCCTCTCGGTGCAAGGGGCAATTCATAGATCGAGGAGACCATCATGAAAAAACGTAGTCATGGCTTGTTAGTTATTACACTCCTCCTGAGCTTATCCAGCTTAGCAAACGCACAGGGTGCCGGGGGTGGAGCAGGTGGTGGTGGCGCCGGCGGAGGGAGCGCTGGCCAAGGTGGTGCTGGAATGGGTACGCCCAATGGCCCGGGCGTAACGGGCTCTCCGTCTGGGGCATCGGGCGCAAGTCCTATGGGTAACATGTCCGGCAAGTCCGGCATGAAAATGCAGAAGAAGGGAGCGAGGGCCCCATCCAATAGCGGTGATCCTGCTAAAAAGACGTATTAAGACAGTCCCGCATTTAACGCTCAGCGTGCAATGCAGCCCCGGTGGCACGGTCATATAAAAGCACATATTTTATTATGCAGTGCCACCGAGTGACCGTGTTGTCATTGGACACTACCAAGCGCGGAATCGGACCGAAATATAACAGGAAGGACCCCGCCGCTGAACCTAGTCTGTTTCGCAGGAATGCCACTAGACAAAAGCAGATCTTTGACGCGAGTGGCCCGGAGGCCAGATGCTCCACGGCAGGGATGCCATCAGCGACCGGTTATCAAAATCGGTGACGAATCGCGACGCGGCCCAGTGCCTGATTGGAGGTTGACGAAGGAGTTTGAGCACCCGCGATATAAGCGCCATCGTCCAAATTCGTGCCGCTGCGACTACGGAGCGTGTCAATGAGTTTGCGACACCTGGGTGTTTACATTCAGTGAGCAAGCGTCAAGTTTTATGCGGGTTTGGGATTCCTTCTTTTTGGGTGGGTTGATCCATGCGGCGACGGGCAATTCGGGT
>NZ_JBSIPA010000605.1:0-3231 GCF_053574605.1 Caballeronia sp. M23-90
CCGAATCGGCCGGTCAGTCGGGAAAACCTGCTTGCGCGGGCGCGCGGCCGAGATCATGAAGCACTCGGTCGCAGCATTGACGTACAGATCCTCCGGCTTCGCCAGATCGTCGAAGCAGATCCGGCCAGAACGCGCTCAGGGCCTGGCAACCCGTGTTGCGAGGAATCAAGGTCAAAGGCCTGATTCGATGGAACGTTGAAGTCGATCCACTCGATATCTAGGCCCGCACCGACTTCGTTTTACCGCGCAACGTCCGCGCTGGGCGCAAACGCGCCAGCTTTGCGATCGCGATTCCCGCCACGGTTTTCGCCGTCCGGGCGCTCCACGTGCGGGTGCGCTCCGCGGATGAACAAGACTACGCACATTGCGACCATCGCCCATACGATCATGAAGACCATCCAGTTGCTCATATCCTCTGCTCCCGAAACCGCGGCTGTTTAGAATTCGGCCGCTATGGATTCGTCGCTACTTTGGCCGTACCCGAGTTATCGGCAGCAAGGAGGAATTAATTAGGGTGGTGCTGAAAAATCACCAGTCGCGAGAATCCTAGGCATCTGCCGCCAACGCCGCCATCCTCAATTACCCCTAATCCCTTTGTGTATAAGGGTTTCCACAGGTGCAACCCATCCCTTATTTGGCGGTTGCACCTTTTTTATGTGCGAGTTACGATTCGGCCACTTTCAAGCTATCGCCGTCGTTCAACGTCGGCAAGGAACGAGTTATGGCGAGCACCACCCTGGGCGTCAAAGTCGATGATCTCCTGCGCACGCGTCTGAGAGACGCAGCGACGCGCCTTGAACGCACGCCGCACTGGCTCATCAAGCAGGCGATCTTCGCGTACCTGGAACGCATCGAACATGGACAGTTGCCAGCGGAACTGTCCGGTGTACTCGGCGCGGCCGATTCAATCGAATCTTCCACGCATACCGATTCCGACGAGGACGGCGCGCCACATCCGTTTCTCGATTTCGCCCAGAACGTGCAACCGCAATCCGTGTTGCGCGCGGCGATTACGGCGGCGTATCGGCGACCTGAGCCGGAATGCGTGCCGTTCCTGATCGGGCAGGCGCGGTTGCCGGCGAGTGTCGCCAACGAGACGAACGCGATGGCGACCAAGCTCGTCGAAGCGCTGCGCAAAAAGCAGACGGGCGGCGGTGTTGAAGGCTTGATTCACGAGTTCTCCTTGTCGAGCCAGGAAGGCGTCGCGCTGATGTGTCTCGCCGAAGCCCTGCTGCGCATTCCCGATCGCGCTACGCGCGATGCGTTGATCCGCGACAAGATCAGCAAAGGCGACTGGCGCTCGCACATGGGCCAGGCGCCGTCCTTGTTCGTGAACGCGGCGACGTGGGGCTTGATGATCACCGGCAAGCTCGTCACCACGAACAGCGAAGCGGGATTGTCGTCGGCGTTGACGCGCCTGATTGGACGGGGCGGCGAGCCGCTGATCAGGAAGGGCGTCGACATGGCCATGCGCCTGATGGGCGAACAGTTCGTCACGGGCGAGACGATCTCGGAAGCGCTGGCGAACAGCCGCAAGTTCGAAGCGCGCGGGTTCCGTTACTCCTACGACATGCTCGGCGAAGCCGCGACGACCGAAGAAGACGCGCTGCGTTATTACGCATCGTACGAACAGGCGATTCACGCGATCGGCAAGGCGGCGGGATCGCGCGGCATTTACGAAGGCCCCGGCATTTCGATCAAGTTGTCGGCCTTGCATCCGCGCTATTCGCGCTCGCAACAAGAGCGCACGATGACCGAGTTGCTGCCGCGCGTGAAGGCGCTGGCGCTGCTCGCGCGTCGCTACGACATCGGCTTGAACATCGATGCTGAGGAAGCGGACCGGCTCGAAATTTCTCTCGATCTGCTCGAAGCGCTTTGCTTCGATCCCGAACTGGCAGGCTGGAACGGTATTGGTTTCGTGGTGCAGGCTTATCAAAAGCGCTGCCCGTTTGTCATCGATTATCTGATCGATCTCGCGCGCCGCAGCCGGCATCGGATCATGGTCCGGCTGGTCAAGGGCGCGTACTGGGATTCGGAAATCAAGCGCGCTCAGGTCGATGGCCTCGAAGGTTATCCCGTCTATACGCGCAAGATCTATACGGACATCTCGTACGTGGCGTGCGCGAAGAAACTGCTTGGCGCGCCTGACGCCGTCTATCCGCAATTCGCCACGCACAACGCGTTCACGTTGTCGGCGATTTATCACTTGGCCGGGGGCAATTATTATCCGGGGCAGTACGAGTTCCAGTGCCTGCACGGCATGGGCGAACCGCTGTATGAAGAGGTCACCGGCCGCGACAAACTGAACCGGCCGTGTCGGGTGTATGCGCCCGTCGGCACGCACGAAACGCTGCTCGCGTACCTCGTGCGGCGCTTGCTGGAGAACGGCGCGAACACGTCGTTCGTGAATCGCATCGCAGATAAGAACATTCCGGTCAGCGAACTCGTGCAGGACCCGATCGATGAAGCGTCGAAGCTCACGCCACTCGGTTTGCCGCACGCAAAAATCCCGTTGCCGCGACAGTTGTACGGCGCCGAACGCCTCAATTCGATGGGCTTCGATTTGTCGAACGAGCACCGGCTGGCGTCGTTGTCGTCGGCGTTGCTTGCGAGCGCGAATCATCCGTGGCGCGCGGCTCCCATGCTCGAAACCACTGACGTAGTCGAAGGCGTTGCGCGCGATGTCCGCAACCCAGCCGACTTGCGTGACCTGGTCGGCACGGTGATCGATGCATCGCCGGAACAAGTCGCCCTGGCGATGAACAACGCCGTGGCCGCCGCGCCGATCTGGCAATCGACCCCCGTCGATGAACGCGCCGATTGCCTCGCCCGCGCTGCCGATCTGCTCGAAGCGCAGATGCATACGCTGATGGGCCTGGTGGTGCGCGAAGCCGGGAAGTCGCTCGCAAATGCGGTATCGGAGATTCGTGAGGCGATCGACTTCCTGCGTTATTACTCGGCGCAAATTCGCGGCGAGTTTTCCAACGATACCCATCGTCCGCTGGGTCCTGTTGTTTGCATCAGCCCGTGGAACTTTCCGCTGGCGATCTTCATGGGACAGGTTGCCGCCGCGCTTGCCGCCGGCAATCCGGTGCTCGCAAAACCGGTATCGGAGATTCGTGAGGCGATCGACTTCCTGCGTTATTACTCGGCGCAAATTCGCGGCGAGTTTTCCAACGATACCCATCGTCCGCTGGGTCCTGTTGTTTGCATCAGCCCGTGGAACTTTCC
>NZ_JBSIPA010000606.1:0-3213 GCF_053574605.1 Caballeronia sp. M23-90
TTGGACACGTCTTGCGAACTGACGCCGAGTTCACGCGCTTTCTTCTGGTCGATCTGGAAGCGCACCGAGCGCTCCGATGGTTCGTCCCAGTCGTATTGAACGTTTGTCGTGCCGCTGTCGGCGCGCATTTCGGCGAAAACCTTTTCCGCGATGCCGCGCACGGTCGGCAAATCGTCGCCGCTCACGCGAAACTGCACGGGATAGCCGACCGGCGGACCGTTTTCGAGCCGTGAAAGGCGTGTTCTTATCGATGAAAATTTCTCGCGCAAAACGGGTCCGAGCCAGCTTGCGAGTTTCTCGCGGTCTTCCACGGACTTCGCGGTGATCACGAACTGCGCAAAGTTCGGTTGCGGCAATTGCTGGTCGAGCGGCAGATAAAAACGCGGCGCACCGGTGCCGACGAAGTTCACGATGTGATCGATCTCCGGACGTCCTTCGAGCACCTTTTCCAGACGCCTGGTCTCCCGCAACGTGGCTTCGAACGAGGCGCCTTCCTGCAGCCGGACATCGACGAGCAGTTCCGAACGATCCGAACTCGGGAAGAACTGTTGCGGCACGAGCGTGAAGCCCGCCATGGCAATGACAAACAGCACGAGCGTGATGCCAAGCACGACAAAGCGCCGCTCGATACACCACGCGAGCCAGCCGCGCAGCCGCGTGTAGAACTTCGTGTTGTAGATATCGTGTTCGTGATCATGCGCGTGATGTGCCTCGCGCTTGCGTTCGGGCAACAGCTTGTAGCCAAGCAGCGGAATCAGCACGACTGCCGCGAACCAGGATGCAATGAGCGCGATCGCCGATACCTCGAAGATCGAGCGCGTGTATTCACCCGTGCTCGATTTTGCAAGCGCAATAGGCAGGAAGCCGCCGACGGTGACGAGCGTGCCGGTGAGCATGGGGAAGGCGGTGCTCGTGTAGGCATAAGCCGCGGCGCGCGAGCGGTTCCATCCTTGTTCGAGCTTTACGGCCATCATCTCGACCGCGATGATCGCGTCGTCGACCAGGAGGCCCAGCGCGAGAATCAACGTGCCCAGAGAGACCTTGTGCAGGCCGATATCGAAGAGATACATGAAGAGCGCGGTCACCGCGAGCACGACCGGAATCGAGATCACGACGACCATGCCGGTACGAAAACCCAGCGACACGAGACTCACGATCAGCACGATCACGACAGCTTCGGCCACTGCCTCGAGAAAGTCGTCCACCGACTTCGATACCGCGTGCGGCATGCTCGACACTTCGTTCAGCACGAGGCCGGCGGGAAGTTGCGTGCGCAGTTGCGCCACCTGTGCGTCGAGCGCCTTGCCCAGACGCACGACGTCCTGGCCGGGCTGCATCGTGATGCCGATGCCGAGTACAGGCTTTTCGCCCGAACGCATTTGCGTGGAAGGTGGATCGAGATAACCGCGCTTGATCGCCGCGATGTCGCCAAGGCGGAACGAGCGGCCGTTCACGCGGATGAGCGTGTCGGCGAGCGCGGCCATGTCGGCGATCTGGCCGCTCGGGCGCACGAATACGCGGTCGTTCGGCGTGTTCATGGTGCCGGCGGGGGCGACGGCGTTTTGCCCGTCGATAGCCTGCGCGATCTGCTGCGGCGAAATGCCAAGCCGGGTCAATTGCGTATTCGATATCTCTACATAAACGCGCTCGTCCTGATCGCCGAAATAGTTGACCTTCGCGACGCCCGGCACGCGCAGCAGGACCGTGCGCAACGAGTCGGCGTAATCGTGAAGCTGCGCAGGCGAAAAGCCGTCGCCGTCCAGCGTGTAGATGTTGGTGAAGACGTCGCCGAATTCATCGTTGAAGTAGGGGCCTTGCACGCCCGGGGGCAGCGTGTACGCAATATCGCCGACTTTCTTGCGCACCTGATACCACTCTTCGGGCACCTCCTTCGCAGGTGCGCCGTCTTTCATCGTGAAGAACAGAAGCGATTCGCCGGGGCGCGAGTAGCTGCGCAGGAAGTCCGTCGATGGCGTTTCCTGCAGCTTCTTCGCGATCTTGTCGGTGACCTGTTCCTGCATCTGGCGCGCGGTTGCGCCCGGCCAGAAGGTCTGGATGACCATCACGCGGAACGTGAACGGCGGATCTTCGGATTGTGCGAGCCGCGTGTAAGCAAGCACGCCGAAGATCGTCGCCATGGCGATCAGGAAGACGACCAGCGCCTGATGCCGCAACGCCCACGCGGAGAGATTGAAGCGGCCTTCTTCGTGACGATAATCGCCGGAAGCCGCCGCCGCCGCCGCTGCCTCGGCGGCGGAGGTGCCGCGCGTCTGTTTGCCCTCTTGATCGCTCATGACGCGAAATCTTCCGGATGCAAGGGCGGGACCACGCGAACTTTTTCGCCGGCGGAAACGGTATGGACGCCTTGCCATACGATGCGCTCGCCCGCCGCGATTCCCTGCGATACGGTCACGGTGCGCTCGCCATAACGCGACACTTCCACGCGACGCAACTCGAGCGCGTTGTCCGCCTTCACGACCCACACGGCGGGCAAGTTTCCGGCATGAAACAGTGCCGTGGAAGGCAGCGTGAATGATTGTCCCGGGGTGCCGGAAGCTGGAGCTGGGCTCTGCGCGAAGGCGACATCGGCGGTCATGCCAAGCCGGACTTCCGGCGTGGGCGCTTCGAGCGTGAGCCTTACGCGGTACGTGCGGCTCTGTGCATCGGCGGCGGGGGACACTTCGCGCACGCGTGCGGCAAATTTCTTGCCGGCAAGCGCGCCGATGCTGACCGTAGCGTTCTGTCCGACTGCAAGCGAGGCAAGCGCCGTCTCTGGCACATCGGCCACCACATCGGTCTCGCCGCTCCATGCGAGGTTGTAGACGGCTTGTCCCGCTGACACGTTCTGCCCCGTGTCGGCCTGTTCAGCGGTGATGACGCCGGCTTTGTCGGCGATGAGCGTGGTGTACTTCAACTGATCCTGCGATAACGCCGACTGCGCTTGCGCCTGATTGCGCTGCGCAAGCGCTGCGGCATACGCGTTTTCGGTCTGTTCGAGCTGCGCGCGCGAGATCAGGCTTTCCTGTGCCTGTACCCGGTCGCGCGTGACCTGCTGCTCGGCGTAGGTCAACTGGTGCTGCGCCGCGCAAGCGCTGCGGCATACGCGTTTTCGGTCTGTTCGAGCTGCGCGCGCGAGATCAGGCTTTCCTGTGCCTGTACCCGGTCGCGCGTGACGTGCTGCTCGGCGTAGGTCAACTGGTGCTGCGCCGCGGA
>NZ_JBSIPA010000607.1:0-3190 GCF_053574605.1 Caballeronia sp. M23-90
TGCCGAGCATGCCGCTTGCGCCGCCGCTGCGGTTGCGCGGCGCGGATGACAACATCTGCCGGTTGTTGGGCGACTGGAACAGACCGAAGCCGAGGCCGCAAAGCGCCATGCGCCATGCAATATCAAACGGGGCGGGATGCGCGCCCGTAGTTGCAAGCAGCAGCAATCCGGCGCTCAAAAGCGCAAGCCCGATGCCGCCGAGTACGCCGGCCGAATACCGGTCGGAAAGCATCCCCGCAAGCGGCGCGATGAACACGATCACCATGGGCCAAGGC
Organism: Caballeronia sp. M23-90; assembly: GCF_053574605.1. Taxonomy (NCBI): domain Bacteria; kingdom Pseudomonadati; phylum Pseudomonadota; class Betaproteobacteria; order Burkholderiales; family Burkholderiaceae; genus Caballeronia; species Caballeronia sp. M23-90. The sequence goes on from NZ_JBSIPA010000607.1 coordinate 276, forward strand.
GTCATGAGAAAGCCGGTCTCGACCTGCGTCATGCCGAGCGTATTCTGCAGCAAAAACGGCAGCGAGACGAACGTCAGCATTTGTGCGGTGAACGAACAGAACGATGTCGCGATCGATAGCGCAAAAACAGGAATCCGTAGCAGATCGACGGGTAGCAGCGGCGCCGTCTGCGTCAATTGCCGGCGCACGAAGAAGTATCCAATCACGCCCGCCACGACAATCTCCGCAATTACGTACGGACGATGTTCGCCGTGGCCCAGGCCATCGACAGCGGTAATCGCGAGGCCGAACACCGCGGCGTTCATCAACGCGCTGAGATAGTCGTACGGCCGGCGATGCCCCGGCGTGCGTGGCAATGCTTTCCAGCCCACGAACAGCGCCGCGACACCGATTGGCACGTTGATCGCAAACAGCCACGGCCATGGGGCAATGGCGAGCACGCCAGATGCGACAGTCGGCCCGATTACCGCCGATACAGCCACCACCGACGCGTTGATGCTGACACCGCGACCCAGATGCTCCGGCGGGTAGATCATGCGCACGAGCGCGGTGTTGACACTCATGATGCCTGCAGCGCCGAAGCCCTGGATCACGCGGGCGACCGCCAGCGAGGTCAGCGACCCGGACAGCGCGCAGCCAAACGATGCCAGCGTGAACAGCGCCAGTCCGGCCATATAAACGCGCCGATAACCGATCCGGTCGCCTAAAGACGCCAGCGGCAACAATGAAACGGTGATTGCGAGCTGATAGGCGTTGACGACCCAAATGGAGTCGGCGGGACTCGAATTCAGGTTGCGTGCAATGGTGGGAAGCGCGACGTTCGCGATGGCGCCGTCGAGCACAGCGAGCGTGATGCCGAGCGCAACGACCAGGATGGCCCAATAGCGCTGGGGGTACGGAAGGCCTTGTTCTGCGTCCATCGATGGGGAAAAGGAGAGGAGCCGCGCAGTTTAAGGCGTGCGCCTTTCAAGTGGTTTACTTCCACTGCGGCGGCAGGTACAGCCGCCGCAGCGAGCGGAATCCTACTTCAGCTCATAAAGCCCGGTGTACGTCGCCGAATCAATCTCGTTCAGATGCGTCATGAAGCGCGCAACGGCATTTGTCGTCGAGGCATCGACGGGAAGGTGAGCGGCCTTCAGCGCGTGAATCCGGAAGATGTATCGATGCGCCTTGTCCCCACGCGGCGGCGCCGTGCCACCGAATCCGACCGTGCCGTAGTCGTTGCGCAGTTGCAGTGCGCCGGCCGGCAACAGGCTGCCGTCGGCCTTGCCTGCGTTTTGCGGCAGCGAGTGCGTGTCTGCCGGAATGTTCACCACGACCCAATGCCAGAAGCCGCTGCCGGTGGGCGCGTCGGGGTCGTAGACGGTAAGCGCAAGGCTTTCGGCTTCAGGCGGCACGCCTTCCCATTGCAACGCGGGGGACAGGTTTTCACCGTCGACGCCAAATGACTGCTGGTCGAATTCATGCGTCTTCGAAAGATAACCGTTGGCCGCGAACTCATCGGACCAGATACGAAAATCAGCCATGGGACATTGCCTCCTTGACGGTTGGATGACATGCCTGCGCGCAGCAAACATGCCTGAGGCACGTGGAATCGCGCAAAAGTGTTGCAGCCACACCCGGACTTTTGGCATTCAGCTTATTTTTGAGATGTCTGCGCATAAAATGGCGCAAACCGGATCATTTCAAGCACGAATCTGAAAGGATGGACATGCCGAACACCTTGGGACGCGCATTGCACAGCGTGACTGCAGCGCCGAGCCAGCCCGCGGACGACGCCGATATGTTCGAACTCGCGCCGGTCTCGCTGTGGCTCGAGGATTTCAGCGCGGTGCGCGAAGTGTTCGAGGGCTGGCGCGCGGACGGTATTGTCGACCTGCGTTCTTTCCTGCGCGCCGATACCGCCCGGATTGCCGAATGCTCGTCGCGCATCCGCGTGATCAAGGTCAACCGGCGCACGCTGACGCTCTTCGGCGCGAGAGATCTGAGCCACCTCGTGGACAATCTGGGCGCGGTGTTTCGCGATGACATGCTGCTCACCCACGCTGACGAACTGGAGCAACTCTGGTCGGGCAAGGCGCAGTTCGTGAGCAAGACGGTGAACTACGCGCTCGATGGAAAACGCCTGGACGTGTTGCTCAAGGCGGTCATCCTTCCGGGTCACGAAGCAACGTGGGACCGTGTGCTCGTGACGGTGGAGGACATCACCGAGCTGGAAAACGTGCGCCGCAAGGCGGCTCTCAGCGAGCTGTACGCACGCGGGCTGTTCGAACACTCGCCGGTGTCGCTGTGGGTGGAAAACTTCAGCACGGTAAAGTCGTTGCTCGACGATATCCGCGAAAGGGGCATCGTCGACTTCCGCACTTTTACGAACGTGCATCCGGAGTTCATCGAGCGATGCATGCAGGAAATCCACGTGCTCGACGTGAACCAGCATACGCTCACCATGTTCGGCGCGCCTGATAAAGCCACGTTGCTGAGCCGTCTAGGCGATGTTTTCCGCGACGAAATGGTCGGCCATTTCCAGGAACAGCTCGTCGATCTGTGGGAAAACCGGCTGTTTCACCAGCGCGAAGTCATCAACTATTCGCTCGAAGGCCATCAGCTCAACGTGCATCTGCAGTTTTCGGTGTTTCCAGGCCATGAAGCCAATTGGGACCTCGTGCTGGTCGCGCTCACCGACATCACCGCGCGCAAGAAAGCCGAGGCGTACCTCGAATTCCTCGGCAAGCACGACGCGCTGACCAAGCTGAAAAACCGCTCGTTTTATATCGATGAAATGAACCGGCTGGAACGCAAGGGCCCGTTCCCGGTGACGGCAGTAGCGGTCGATGTCAACGGGCTGAAGGCCGTCAACGATCAACTCGGGCACGCTGCCGGCGACGCATTGCTGCGGCGCGCGGGCGAGGTGCTGA
>NZ_JBSIPA010000608.1:0-3176 GCF_053574605.1 Caballeronia sp. M23-90
CTCCACGGCCCTCACAAGGAAGACGCTTTCTGGATCGACCAATTGCCCGAGCAGAGCAAGCGCTTCGGCTTTGGCGAAGCCCAGGTGTTCACGCCCGAGAGGTGGTCCATGCGTTCGTAACGCGCGCCGCCGCGCACGCGCATTTCCAGCGCGAGGCAAAGCAGGCACATCGCAATGAGGATGCAAGCAAATACCGAAGCACCGCTGCTGTCGAAGCTCGTACGGTATTCAGCGTAGATTTGCGTGGTAAAGGTTCGAAAGCGCAGCAGCGTGAACGCGCCAAATTCTGAAAGCACGCCGAGCGCGACAAGCAGCATTCCACCCAGCAACGCAGGCCGCAATTGCGGCAATACCACGCGAACGAACACGCCGGTACGTCCGCACCCGAGCGACCGCGCGGTTTCTTCGAGCGCCGGGTCCATGCCGCGCAGCGCCGCCGCAACGGGCAAATAAACCAGCGGAAAATAAGCGGTCGATATCACGAGCAACGCGCCCGCGAAGTCCTGCAAATCCAGGCTCAACGATACCCACGCATAACTCGTGATGAACGCGGGCATGGCAAGGGGCGCGACCGTCAGCACAGCCCAGAAGCGCCTCCCAGGCACACGCGTGCGTTCGATAAACCACGCCGTCGCCGTGCCGACCACCGCCGAGACCAGCGTCGCGCTGATCGTTATGGACAACGTATTGATCAGCAATTCGCCGACGAGCGGCCTGAAGATCAACTCGAGCGCATCGTCCCAGCCATACGTCACTGCACGATAAACCGTGAAAGCAAGCGGCATCAGCACGAGCAGCGCGCACAACCCTGCCGCCACGAGCAAACCCCGCGGCGCGCGTTTGCGGCCGCGGGGTTGGGGCGACGCCTGAATGCTTGTGGCGTTCACGACATCGCTCATGCCTTTACAACAAGCCGGCCTGACGCATCAGCTTCGCGGCCTTGCTGTCATCGCCGAGTTGTTCGATGCTCAACGACGGCGGGCTCAACTGGTCGAAAGGCTTCAACATCGGGTCAGGCGCGACGCCAGCATGCAACGGATATTCATACGCGATCTTGCCCTTCGCGATCAGTTGCTGCGCACGTTCGCTCACCAGGTACGCGAGGAATTGCTGCGCGACCTGCTGGTTCTTGCTCGACTTCAACACCGCCGCGCCCGATACGTTCACCAGTGCGCCCACATCGCCGTTGCCGAAGTGATAGATCGCGCTGCGGGTCGCGCTGTCGCCGAGTTGCGTGTGCAGGCGCGCCCAGTAGTAGTTGTTCACCACGCCCGTCGCCACGCCGCCCCGATTCACGGCCGCGACCACACCTTCGTCGTCATCGAAGAGTTGCGCGTTTTTCTTGAGACCCTTGAGCCATTGCAGCGCCTGGTCGTCGCCCTTCATTGCGATCACGGCGCTCACGACCGGCAGGAAATCGCCGTCGCTGGGCGCAATGCCAACCTTGCCTTTCCACTCCGGCTTGGCGAGATCCATCAGCGATGCCGGCAGTTGCGCCGCCTCGACCTTCTTCGTGTTGTAGACCAGCACGTTCTCACGCGCGAGCACGCCGACCCAGTCGCCCTGCGGCGAGTTGAAACGCGCCGGGATCACCGAGAGCGTGGACGCATCCGTCTTTTCCAGCATGCCCTTCTCGCCGAGCAGCACGAGTTCGGGCGAGTTCTCGGTGAAATAGACATCGGCGGGAGAAGCCGAGCCTTCGGCAACGAGTTGCGCGGCCATTGCCGGGCCTTCGCCGTTGCGGACCTTCACCGATACACCGCTTTGCGCCTCGAAATCTTTCGCAAGCGATGCCACGACCTGTTCGTGCTGCGCGTTGTACAGGGTCAGCGTGGCTGCAGCCGAACTCAACGGCAGGGCAGCCGAGGCGGACAGCACCGCGATGCCGCACAGCGCGCGCAATACGGGCATGGAGCGTGTGGTCTTCATTGCATTCTTTCCTGTTGTGTTTTTGACGTTGAGCAACTGCGACTACGGGTCAAGCTTCGAACAATCCCGCACCGATGTACGACCCCGGCCGCGCACCCGGCGGACACGCGAACACGCCGCTGCCTACGTGCGTGGTGAACTGATTCATCATGTCGAACTTCGCAAGCCGGTCGTTGATCGGAATGAAACCGGTGCGCGGATCACTCTGATGCGCGATAAAGATCAGCCCCGCGTCGTACTCGGTTTCCTGACGCCACGGCGGCCACCGTTCGATATAAAAATCCGTGCCGTCGTTGTACGAATACGAGCGTCGCAAGATTTGCGCGCCCTTGTTCGTCGCCTGGTTCGACAAGCGCACGTGCGAGTTGTCGGGGATCACGGGGTTGCCGTCTTTATCGGCGGCGTCGAGATCGAGTGCGTCGAACTCGTTCTTCTTGCCGATAGGCGCACCGCTGTATTTCTCGCGGCCCATTACCTGTTCCTGGAAACCGCGTTCCATCTGGTCCCAGTGTTCAATGGTGATCCGGATACGCCGCACGACCGTGTACGTGCCGCCGTTCATCCACGGCGCGTCGGGCGCGTCGGCCCAGACAAACTGGTTCATCAGCGCGGGTTGCGCCGTCGACGGATTGTTCGTGCCGTCCTTGAAGCCCATCAGGTTGCGCGGCGTCTGTCCGCGCGGACCCGACAGGAATCCCGCCTGGCCCCAGCGCATCGCGACCATGCCATACCCCATGCGCGCGAGCTGACGTACCGCATGAAACGCGACCTGGGCATCGTTCGCGCAGGCTTGAATGAGGATGTCGCCGCCGGTTTTCTGCGGCAGCAACTGGTCGCCGTTGAAGCGCGGCAAATCGACGAGCGCAGCCGGCCGGTGCTTGGCGATGCCATAGCGATCCTTGCCCTCGTGCTCGAACATGCCCGGGCCGAAGCCGAACGTGACCGTCAGACCCGCCGCGCCGATGCCGAGGATATCGCCGGAGTCGGGCGCGGATTTATCGTCGGTGGGCAGCGGTTTCGCCGTCTCGCCGCGCGACATGCGCGCCGCCGCATCGGTCCATTGCTTGAGAAGGTTGATGACGTCGTCGCGTTTGTCGGTCGTGAGATCTAGCGCGGCCACATACGTATGACTCTGCTGCGGTGTCACGATGCCCGCCTGATGCTCGCCGAAAAACGGCTCGACCACGGTCATCGGGTCGACGGGTTGCTTGAACTGCGCCTTGGTCGCCGCGTGCGCGACCGAACCA
>NZ_JBSIPA010000609.1:0-3175 GCF_053574605.1 Caballeronia sp. M23-90
TGGTCGAGACGCCAACCGCCACGGCGCAGCGGCGCGCGATCAAAGTCCCGAAGCGCAAGGTTTTGCGCGACGCTCATGCTCGCCACGCACGCATTCTTGAGCGGCTCCTCGGGAATCGCGAACACGCGCCGTTGCGTCATCTCTTCGCGTGTCGCCCGATACGCGCGGCCGTCGATTTCCATCTCACCGGCCTTCACGCGGCGTTGCCCGACAAGCGCTTCGACCAGTTCCTTCTGACCATTCCCCGATACTCCCGCAATGCCGAGTATCTCTCCCGCGCGAACCTGCAGCGACGCATGTTTGACCGCGGCGTGGCCGCGATCATCTTCGACGGAAAGCGTCCTGATTGCCAGGCGAATCTGCGCTGCAGCGTCCACCGGTTTGCGTGCGACCCGTTCGGCGGTGACCGCCTCCATCACGGCGTGGTCGCGGGTTTCATCGGCGCCCATCATCAGCCCGGCCAGCGCGTCGCGGTTCGTGCCCGACACCGCGCCCGATCCAACCTGACGCCCTTTGCGCAGCACGGTCACGTCGTCGGCGTAGGCCATCACTTCGCGGAACTTGTGCGTGATCATCAATACAGTCAGCTCGCCGCGCGTGGTCAGGTCGCGCATCAGCCCAAGCACTTCGTCGGCTTCCTGCGGCGTGAGGACGGAGGTGGGTTCATCGAGGATCAGGAAACGCTGCTTCAAATACAACTGCTTGAGGATCTCCAGCTTCTGCTTTTCCCCGGCCGCGAGGCCCGACACCGGTGCATCGAGGGGCAGGCGGAACGGCATGCCCTTCATGAACGTTTCGAGTGCCGCGCGTTCTGCTTTCCAGTCGATTTTCCAGGGCAGGCGGCCGCGCGCCAGCAACAGGTTCTCTTCCACCGACAAACCCGCGGCCAGCGTGAAATGCTGGTACACCATGCCGATACCCAGTGCCTGTGCATCACGCGGCGACGTAATATGAACCTCGCGATTGCCTACCGAGATCTGCCCTTCATCGAGCACGCCGTAACCCACCAGTCCCTTCACGAGCGTGCTCTTGCCTGCACCGTTTTCGCCGAGCAACGCGTGGACAGTGCCCGCGCGGACCTTGATCGATACATTGTCGAGCGCGCGAAATGCGCCGAAGGATTTGCCGGCGTTGTGGATCTCCACGTCGAGCGCATGCGATGCAGTGGACATGGTCAGCCGCCGAGCGTGGTCAGGAGCGCTTGTGAATCGGAAACCGTACCGAACACGCCACCTTGCATCGTGATCATGTGCAGCGCCGCGTCGTGGTTGCCGGGATCGGTCGCGCCACAACAATCGGCGAGCACGGTGCATTCGAAACCGCGGTCGTTCGCTTCGCGCATGGTGGTGTGCACGCAGACGTCGGTGGTGATGCCGGTCAGCACCAGATTCACGATACCGCGCGTGCGCAGAATCAGTTCGAGATCGGTGGCGCAGAACGAGCCCTTGCCGGGCTTGTCGATGACAATTTCGCCCGGCAGCGGCGCGAGTTCATCGATGATTTCCCATCCCGGTTCGCCGCGCACGAGAATGCGGCCGCAAGGGCCATCGTCGCCAATACCCACGCCTTCCGTTCCCGCGCGACGGCTACGCCAGCGCTTGTTTGCAGGCAGATCAGACAGATCCGGCCGGTGCCCTTCGCGCGTGTGAATGATCGTGAAGCCCTGCTCGCGCATCATGTTCATCACATGTTTTATCGGTTCGATAGGCGCGCGCGTGAGCGACAGGTCGTAGCCCATCTTGTCGACATAACCGCCATGTCCACAGAAATCAATCTGCATGTCGATGACGACGAGCGCGGTATTGTCGGGGCGCAGGTTGCCGTCGAAGGGCCACGGATAAGGTCTGGCTTCAATGAATCGGTTCATGGTCGGAGCGCCTTCAAAAAGGGGTCAGCGTGTGAGACTCAGTTCGCCCGGCGCGCCGGCGAGCGTGCGGTCGGGACGGCAATTGATGATCATGATCGCGAGCGTGAGCACGTACGGCGCAGCGTTATAGAGGTAATAACCGCTCGTCACGCCGATAGCCTGCAATGCCGGGCCGAGAGCGCCGGCGGCGCCGAAGAGCAACGCAGCCCACAGGCATCGCAGCGGTTGCCAGCGCGCGAAGATGACGAGCGCGACCGCCATCAACCCTTGTCCGCTCGATAAACCTTCATTCCAGCTACCCGGATAAACGAGCGACAAGTACGCACCGCCCACGCCCGCAAAAAAGCCACCTACGGACGTCGCGATGATCCGAATCCGCGTCAGTGGATAACCCATTGCACGTGCAGTCTCCGCGTGATCGCCGACGAGACGCAGGGTCATGCCCCAGCGCGTGCTGCGCAATCCCCACTGCAATGCGAACGCCAGCACCACACCGATCACGAAAAGCGGATTCACGTGCAGCGCGTTATGCAATTGCGGCGAGCTGGACCATGCGCCGAAATCGAACGACTGAAGCCCGGGCGCCTGCGGTTCGATAAACGGCTTGCCCAGATAAAACGCGAGTCCCGTGCCGAGCAGCATCAACGCGATACCGAACGCGATATCGGAGACGCGGGGAAGTGAACACACAAGTCCGTGCAGGCACCCGAGCAACAAGCCGACACACCCCGCCGCGAGCACACCGGCCCACGGCGAACCTGTCAGGTAGGACGCGGCGTAACCGCTCATCGCGCCAGAAACAAGGATGCCCTCGAGCCCGAGGTTTACACGGCCGCCCTTCTCGGTCAGGCATTCGCCAAGGCTCACGAAAAGATACGGCGTACTCACACGGATCGCGCCGGCAACCAGCGACAGCAGCAGGATCACGATGGGCGAATGTGCATCAGGCATGGGTTTGCTCCATCTGCAGGTTGACATCGGCAATGGCCGCGGCCTGCAGCTGCACACGCCACGCTGCGATCCGGCCGCCCAGCGCTTCCCATGCGAGCAGGTTTGCGAACAGGAGACCTTGAAGAACCAGCGTGGTGGCATCAGGCAGATCGAGACGGCGCTGCAGCAGGCTGCCGCTCGCCTCGATGCCGCCGATCATCACCGCGCATACGATGATCGCGAGCGGATTCTGGCGCGCAGCAAATGCGACGAGGATGCCCGCATAACCGTAGCCCGCGAGCAGCGATGCATTCGCGCTGCCCTGCACCGCTGCTCGCGGGCTACGCGTATGCGGGCATCCCCCTCACCGGGCTAGCC
>NZ_JBSIPA010000060.1:0-22290 GCF_053574605.1 Caballeronia sp. M23-90
TTCTGTTCCTGCGCGTCGTAGCCCGCGCGCAGCGCAAGCAGATCGGGCCGGCGTTGTGGCAATGCCTCCAGCGCGTCGTCGAGGGTCGAGTCGGCGAGGGTGGTGTCGTTGAAATCTCCGACGAGCTGCAGTTGCACCGTCTGCGACAATCCCAGCAGCGCGTTCAGGTCGTGGTGGGTCTGTTCGACTGCACGTTCAGCGTCCGTAAAAAGTTTTCTTGCATCGGAGTAAGAGGTCAGCGCCGCCGTGAGCGTGTCCTCGGTCAGGTTTCCTTCGCGTTGCGCGGCAGCCATGCGTTCATAACGCATGCGGGAGAGGTCGCGTTGCTGCTGAAGAAGGGGGAGCGTGCTCTGTGCAAAACGTGCCTTGACAAATAACTGGCGTGCTTGCGCCACGACCTGCCACTCTTGCCATAGCAGGCCGAGATCCGTCTTCGCCACGGTTGCATCGGCGGACTGCTCGTTGGCGCTGCGCGTGAGGATTGCAAGCACATCCATGCTCAGCCCATAGTTGAATGCGCGTGTTGCACCTGCCGCGCCCGGATAATCGCTGGAAACAGCCAGTTGCGGGTCGGGCAGCAAGCCTGCAGAGAACGCTTGCGCCCGGGCAATTCCCAAGTCGTCGCGCGCAAGTTTCAGGTCAGGGTTGTTGGCGACTGCAAGCATTGCGACTTCGCCGATGTCGAGACCGTCCGATGGGTCAAAGGTATGCGTGGCAAGCTCCGGGAGCGGCATGCTGGCGGGATCGATACGGACCCGCTCGACGCTGTCCTGGCTGGTCGAGGTGTTGACAGGTTTGAGAGGATCCGCGTGATACCACGTACAAGCGGCGAATGACGCCACGACCACGGCAGATCCGCACAGGCGCAATGATCGAAGAACAAGCATGAAGATAGAATCGCCAAGTAGGATCCCGATGCAGAAGAACAACGCGCCGCAGTGGCGCGCCGACAAGTCAGACGGGGCGAGTCTACGAATCGCGTGCTTAAGGAACGCTTAAGTTAAAAGCCCGGACAATGCGTGCCTTAAAAGGAGAAAATTCGATGCGTTTGCTACTGGTTGAGGACGACGACATGATTGCCGAGACGGTTGTCGACTTCATGCGCCGGGCGGGCTACGCCATCGATCACGCCGCTGACGGACGGGCCGCCGACCTGTCCCTTGCCAATGGCGTGTATGACCTCGTACTGCTCGACCTCGGCTTGCCCAAACGCGACGGCATCGAGGTGCTCAACACCTATCGGCGCGCCGGCGGGGCGGCGCCAGTGATCATCCTCACTGCGCGCGATGCTGTCGACGAACGCATCCGCGGCCTCGACGCAGGCGCGGACGATTACCTGATGAAACCATTCGATATCGATGAACTCGCGGCACGGGTTCGTGCCTTGTTGCGCCGGCGCACAGGGCAAAAGCAGCCGGTCTATACGCATGGCGACCTGGCGCTGGATCCGGCTTCGCACGAAGCCACGAAAGCAGGCGTAAAGCTGCCGCTTGTGCCGCGGGAATTTGCGTTGTTGCAGGCGTTGATCGAAGAGCCGACGCGCGTGTTTCGCCGCCCGGAGCTCGAGGAAAAGCTCTATGGATGGGGCGAGGAAGTCGGCAGCAACACCATCGAGGTACATGTCCATAGCCTGCGTAAAAAGATCGGCACGGACGAGATCATGACGATTCGCGGCGTGGGTTACCGCCTGAAGAGGCTTGGATGAAGTCCATTCGGCGATGGTTGCTCGGCTGGCTGATCTTCGGCCTCGCCGTCGCGTGTCTGATCGCAGGCTACGGCATCTTCCATTCCGCGCGTCATGAAGCGGGCGAGCTGTTCGACTATGAACTGCGAACGGTGGCGTTGTCGATGCCCGCGAACATCGCGACAACCAGCGGCGCCGAGCAGCGCGAGCACGATTTCAAGGACCTGGCCGACGACCGGATTGCCATCGATATCTGGGATGCGGCCGGCGCGCTCGTCTATCACTCGGCGAAGGAGCCGGTGCTGCCGAAGCTCTCTGAAGGATTCCGGACGATCGAGCGCAATGAATATCGCTGGCGTGTTTTTGGCGTGCAACAAGCGGGCCGCTATGTGCAGGTTGCACAACCTTATTCAGTGCGTGACAACCTCGCGGCGCGTCTTGCGCTACGCACGTTGTGGCCGCTAGCGTTGCTCGTGCCCGTCACCATTGCTTTCGTGCTGCTGATCGTGGCCCGCGGACTTGCGCCAATCGGTGGCTTGTCGCGGGCGCTGGCGAATCGCTCGATCGAGTCGCTTGATCCGGTGGTGATCGACGATCGGGTGCCGGTCGAGATTCGACCGCTCGTCGACGCCCTGAATGATCTGCTTGAGCGACTCAACGTGGCGTCGAAGGCGCAGCGCACCTTCGTGGCCGATGCCGCGCACGAGTTGCGCACGCCGCTGACCGCGCTCAAATTGCAGTTGCAGGCCGCGAAACGCGATGCACTCGCCAGCTCCGACGCGCGCGTGATCGACCGTCTCGAGGGGCGCGTCAACCGCATCATTCACCTGGCGCAACAACTGCTGAGCATGGCGCGCGAGGACGCGTCGCATGAGAAGTCCATGATCCCCGTGAGCCTGCGCTGTGTCGCCGAGCAATCGGTATCCGATCTGTCGTTGCTGGCCGAGGCCAGGCAGATTGACCTCGGTCTTGACGCGCACGGACCAGCAGGGCCGGGCAGCGGGAATGATGCGTATTGCGTGCTTGGCGACGAACAGGCGCTGGGCATCCTTCTAAACAATCTCGTCGACAACGCCATCCGCTATACGCCCAGGGGCGGCCGGGTCGATGTCGTGCTAAAGCGCGACACGCAGACCGGAGGGGTGTCGCTGGAGGTGGCTGACACCGGCCCCGGCATTGCCGACGACGAAATCAAACGCGTCTTCGACCGTTTTTACCGCGGGGCTTCGGTGAAGGAGCAAGGCAGTGGTCTGGGGCTCGCAATTGCATCGAGCATCGCGGTGCGTCACCGCGCGGAGCTCTGCGTGAGCAACCGGACCGACGGACCAGGACTGAGCATCAAGCTGAACCGGTTGCCGACAGTGCCGGCCTGACGCGTCTGCGTCGTCCCGTCTTTTCTTTCGTCGACACGATCCGACCAATCATCACACGTAGTCAACGCATTTCCGATTTTCCGATGTTTTGCTCGCGTAAGCGTTCCTTAAGCAACGCGACGCTATGCTCGAGCGGGAATTGACGGACTTCGCCAACAGCAGTTTCTTCCGTTTCACCTGCGTTTTCACCGGTCGAGGTTTGTGAAAACGCAACCCATACATCGCATCATGAGAATAAGAAATGCAAGGCGCTGGGCGCGGGGAGGCGCGCGGCCATGGCTCTTCGCGGCGTTGTCGCTCGTGGTTGCCTGTGGCGTGCGCTGGCTGCTGCACCCGATCATTGGCCCCATCATGCCCGGCACTGCGTTCTGTATCGCAGCGGCGTTGATTGAATATTATTTCGGCATTGCACCCGCATGCGTGGTCATGCTACTGGGGCTCGGCATCGCTGATTACCTGTTCGTACCGCCGTATGGACAGTTCGACGTACTCGATCAATCTGATCTTGCGCTGATCATTTCCTACCCGGTGGTCACCATCCTCGTCATTTGCCTGATCGAGCGCTTGCGGCGAGCGCAATTTCAGGCGGAGCTGCTCGGGCAGGTTGCGCAGTCGCGCTACGAAATGCTGCTGCGTCTGGACAACGAGCGTGCCATCGCGATCCGCGGCAACGACGAAACGCACCGGCTGCTGCGGCATTTGCCGCATTATCACCATGACATTGTGCTGATCAAGGCGCTCGATCGCAAGCACAGCGCGGTGTTGGGCGATAACGGCGATGGCGCCGGCATCCCGGCGGCCGTTGCACCCGGCTTTCTGTACGAGAAGGTCGCAACTGAAGATCTCAGGCGACTGGCAGCAATCATGCATGCGGGCACATACCGCGTGCGTCTTGCCCCGGCAGGGGGCGCCGAAAAAGCGGTCGACTGCGCGTGCGAGCGTTTCAACACGCACGTTGGCGATTTCATCGTCTGCCGCGTCGGGGAGCCCGTTTGACTGAAGGCAAACCTGTCCATCTCGAAGCCGGCAATCACGCCGTTCTCCTGCTGCATGGCCTGTCGAGTTCACCGCTGGAAATGCGTTTCCTCGCCCGTGCACTGCATCGCGAAGGCTTCACCACGGTCGCGCCGGTGCTGCCGGGCTATAGCGCCGGCACGCGTGAACAGCGCATGGAAGCCTGGGTCGCCGCCGCTGTAAGTGAATTCGACGCGCTGAGTTGCCGGTACACGCACGTCTCTGTCTGCGGCTTGTCGATCGGAGCGGCGCTCGCAATGGCCCTGGTCAGCAAGCGGCCATCGGCAAAGTCCGTCGCTCTGCTTTCGGTGACGCTTGACTACGACGGCTGGGCGATTCCCTGGTACCGGTTCTTGTTGGGCTGGGCCTATTTCACGCCGCTTCGAAACAGATGGCGGTATCGCGAGCAGGAGCCCTTCGGTCTGCGCAACGAGGCGTTACGCTCGAAAGTGGCTCGCGCAATGCTCAAAGGCGATCTCAGCGAAGTCGGTCCGGCGACCATCTCTTTGAATGCACTGCACGAAGCCAGCCGCCTCGCGCGGAGCGTTCGCCGGATCGTGCCGGGCGTGAGCGCCGACTGCCTGATCGTCCATGCCATCGACGATGAAACCTCCAGCCCCGCCAATGCGAGATTTGTCAGTTCGCATCTGGCGTCGACGTTCATCCGCACGATCTATCTCGACGATTCGTATCACATGATTACATCGGACAACGAGCGGGAAACGGTGGCGCGTGAGGTAGTCATGTTCTTGCGCGAGAGTGAGGCGGCGGCTGAAGCGGGTGAGGGCGGCAAGGCGCCTGTGGTTTCAAAGGCGCTCGCTCGCCGGCTCAGGCAGATCGCAGCGTTAGCGAAGTAGCATGCATAAAGGGACGTCGTACGGCCAACGCTGCGATCCGCTGCTTGACGGTAGCCTTGGGATCAGTGACTGCTGCCGGCGCCGGTTTGTCGCGTACCTGCCGGAGCGCAGATCAGGGCCATGCTGGCATCGAGTCGGCGTGCGGCGGTCTGTCCACGTGCGCGCTTGTCGTTCGCGATGGTTTGCGCTGTGACGAGATCCAGATAGCTGACGGTGCCCGCCTGGAAGCGGTTTGTCGTCAGCTTTAGTGCAAGCGTGGCGGCGGATTAGGGCACCTAAGCGTTCGATAAGTTTCGGTCCGTACCATGCCACCGTTCCCCTTACTTCTCACACGCGATGAACACGTTAAATCTAAGGCTGTTTTACTTGATCAACGCCTCTTCCCGTCCAATACCATTTGTCGTTGAGATGGCGCACATATTTGCCGTATATGCCATATGGTTGGCGCCGCTTGCATTGATCTCGGGATGGCTTCGCGGAAACGACGTGTTGCGTCACCACATGGTGGAGGCTGCGTTGTCTACGGGTGTGGCGCTGGTGGCCGCACAAATCATCGGGATTGCGTGGCCGCAACAGAGGCCGTTCGTGCTTGGTCTCGGCACCAATTTAATGGCGCATTCGCCTGATGCGTCTTTCCCAAGCGATCATCTAACCTGTTTGTGGGGCGCAGCCTTCAGCCTCCTGGCATATAAACGCACGCGTCCAATTGGAACTGCGCTTGCATTGCTCGGAATACCGGTGTCGTGGTCGCGGATCTATCTTGGCGTGCATTTCCCGATGGACATAGTCGGCGCGGCTGTTGTGTCGGGCTTGAGCGCCTGGGTTCTGGCAAATACAGGGCGGCGTCCTGTTCAATTCATCGTGGCGGTGACTTCTCATGTGTATCGACCGATGTTTAAAATCCTCATCCAGCGGGGCTGGGTATTGCCATAAGAGAAAAAACGCGGCGCCCAGCTAGCAAGAATTCGACTCGATAAGCTCAAGGCTCACTTAGCATCATTCAGATTGAACCGGCTGGGAACGGGCGGGTTTCGAGCAGCATGACACTTCGTTAGTTTGTGAACTTGGTCTCGGTTCTTCAACGCCGCTAATATCTGGCAGTTCCTGTCGCAACCCACACGTTGCCCGAAGCGCAAGTGACGTTGCAGATTGTCGACCCGCCGCCGACGTAGTTCGTCCCAAGACTACAAGACTCAGCATCCGAAACCGTTGCTGTCGCGTGGGCTGTAATGGAACTATTCAAATTACATGCGGGCAAGGCGACGCCATTTGCAGAGAACGTGAGCGGTGAAAATGCGCTCTGCGGAGTGTAGTAATTGTCGCCTGTCACATGCAGACCGAGCATGCCGGCCACATTGTTGAAGATCTTATTGCTTTGTGATCCGATGTTGCCATCGGCTTCGAAATAGTTTGATGAAATCACACCACCAACAACGGTCCCGGTCGTGAAAACCTCCGCGCCAGGCGCCATCACATTGTTCCATTGAACCGTCGAATCCGACAACCGGAGACCTTGAATGTTATCGCCGGCCAAGATGACGCCAGGTCCGCCATTTCCCTCGATGATGCAATAGACGCACTGAGTGTTTTCGATGTTGTAGACCGCGCTGGCGCTACCGACTTTAAGACCGCCACCACCGTTGTATGCCGCATAGAAATGCTTGAACAGCACGTTTTCGCTGTAGTCTCGATAGTCTTTCGCTGACAAAGCATCCACGTAGCCGCCGTATCGGACGAAGTTGAAAACAAAAACGTTGTCAACAACCGCGTTTTGCCAATTCAAAACATCGATTCCATCCTGGCCACCCCCGTCAAGCGCAGTGCCGACGCCGCCAACAATGGAGAAGTTACTCAGCCTATCAGCTGCGGCCGTGCTCGTTACATGGAGGGATCCAGTGATTGAAACTGCAGGACCAGTCAGTGCCTGTGTAAGATAATGAAGCTGCGAACCGTTGTTCGCGTTGACGAGAACATTTCCGTTGATGAACGTGTTTGGGGTATTCGCAGCACTTGGTCCGACTCCAACAAGACTGATCGGGATATTGGCCGGTAGGATCAATTCTTCGGTCAGTATGTAATGCTTTGCCCCAAGTTCGATCCTGCAACCTTTAGTGCTACAAGGCGCGCTCGAAAGCATTGTTGTAAAAGCGGCGCTGTCATCTGTTCCGTAGGCAAATTGCAGATTGCCACCGGTTAGTTCAGTCGCAAAATCTACGGCAATCGAACTCTCGGTTTCGACGGTGATGATCTTGCCGCATTTTTGCTTGTTGAACGGTAAAGCCGCTTGTATGTTTGCAACGCAAATTTTTTTGCCGACGTCGTCAGAGGTGAAATGTGCCGTCGCCGAGTGCAGGGTGCTGCTCGTCTCGCCAAACTTGGTAGGATCGACTCCGCTAACATTGCGATAATCAAGCATAAGCCCTGCGGCGCGACTCGAGCCGTTCCCGCTGAGGATGAAAGTGTAAGTCGATGGCTCATACTCACCGGTCACTTTGGTGAAGCAAGTCAAGCGATCTGCCGCATTTGAGCCAGTTGCAATGGGCTTGAATCCGATCGGGGGCGTTATGGTCCGAGTACCGTCGTGATCAGTGACAGTACAGGCTAATAAATAATCACCAGTGCGATGTCCGAGTGGCTTGGGGAGAGCGACATCGGCGGTACTCGCAGAGTAGTATGTCGTGCTGGCAATGAAGGAAGGCGTTCCGATTGATGCGAGCGCAATGGAAACTGTTTGCCATCCAGATGCAAACGGTGTGATTCCCGAGACTGCAGTTGTAAGAGCAGGCCTCGCAACAGTTTCATCCAGCGCCATGATGCCAAGGCTGCCATTTTCTGAAGACTGGTTGGCTCGGACCATCCCAAGCGATGGCGTAACTGAGTAAGCCTGCGCATTCGCAATCACGTGCACAACCATGTCGTGCGATGCACCGGTCGAAACCGGTGGCGCCGTCGGGTTCGCGTCATTTGCCGCATGCGAAGTTGCAACTGTCGCTGTCCCGCCAACTTGCATGCTGCCGTCGAAGTAGGTATTACCGTCACCGACTGCTCCATATGTTTCCGGCAGCACAACTCCATCAGTGACACCCGCTTTAGACTGATCGAAGGTGCCAGCGTCAGCCTGATCGCGTCGAACATGTGCGTGGGACTGTCCGAGATGTACAGTGCGGGCTCCGGGAGCGTTGGCCGAATGCCTTGTTTCTCGATTCACTGCATCTGCACATGCGACGTTCGACAGCATTACGCACGCCAGAACAATAAGGTTTTTCAGCATATTCTTCGTTGGCTTATAGTTCAGGTGCATTGACCGATTTTGCGCATGCCGATCTTCTCTCCGCTTGTTCACCCGCTCGGCGCACGTGACATTCCAGCATGACGGACCTAGCGGCCGTGATGGTCAAACCATCCGCTTTAGGAACACGTTCATATCTATGAGGAAATAATTTACCTTCGCTGCATCGTTGCAGTTTTGTTGGGCGTGTTCTCGAAGCGAGACCGGTAGTCACGAATACTTTGTCGATCCGCTTCGGACAACAACAATAAGCTGAAGCTAAGCGTCTTCAGTTCACTTGCGCGCCTGCGCGTCCGGAGGTCTTTTTCATGCCCGGTCGCTCACCCACCCAACCCAATCTTAACGGTGCAACCTTGCCTCCGCTTTAAGACTGTACAGTTCGGGAACCAACGCGAGCAGGAGACGTTTTGGCGCAAACAGGCGCGGCGAAACATGCCGCGCGACGTGCCACATGGCGGTGATGTTCCTTCTTCGGAGGTTGATGCTGGCGCCAACGAGGGAACTAACGAAGTGCAGATCTCCGAGCGCGTTGCCGACGATCTCTTCTTTGATTGCTGATCTCTCAGGCGGCTTGAGAGCGAAGAACGATAGCTTCGATAATTCCCGGACCATGCGATTCATGCTGTCGTAATGGTGTTTCGTCTTCGATGAAAACATGATTGAGCCCGACCTCAACCGTCGTTTGTAGAGTTTTTCATGAAGTATTGCCACCTTGCGCTTTTTCTCCAGTAAGAGCGAAACAAAAAAGTGGTTGTCCTCGAACAACATGCCTTCGATAAACCGGAGTTCTCCTATCGCTGATTTGCGCGCAACGAAGCAGCACGCCTGCACGCAGTAGTGTCCTTGTCGAAGTGACTCAACGATAAAATCGTCAGACCATAAAGGCGACTTTCCTACCGGCCGTTTATAATAGTTTTCTTCGATCTTATAAACAGGCGAGTCAACCGGAAAAACTTCGGCCTCAAACATTACAACGTCGATCTCATTATTTTGGAACTCGCGGTAGCATGACGCTAGCGCCTCGGCATCGATGACATCGTCACTATCAAAATAATAAATATACGTGCCAATCGCGACATTTGTGCCTGAGTTCCGTGCAGCCGAAAGACCTCCGTTTCGCTGATGAAGATATTTGAACCGTGTATCTGTCGAACAAAACTTCTTCGCAATATCCCCAGTGCCGTCGGTCGATCCGTCGTCCACAATGATAGCCTCGAAGTCAGCAAACGACTGTCTTGCAATGCTTTCCAGCGCTTCCTCAATAAAATCCTGCACATTGTAGGCCGGGACAATAATCGAAAAAACAGGCATGTGTAGTCCTTAAGCTTTAGTAAGAAGGAAAACGTGCGAACGTCGTCGGGAGCAACTTGGATGGGAATCAAACGCAGACGGGGCAACCTGTTCCGAGTTTTTGCTGCCTTCGGAACTATCGGTCGCAGCCCCAGTAGCACGCACTCATATCCGACGTTACCGTATCCGCGCCCCAACTCATCTAGCTAATTCAGCTGAGGATTATGGAAGAGGTGTTCACTTACATATCGGATATTGCATTACCGCGCTTACCCAATTAAGGACAGCGGGAAGCTCCAGTAGCCGCTCATTAATCATACAATTGATATTAAATGTTGACTTCAGTTAAAGCTTACACTTATTGCAAGGTGGATTAGTGAAACGGCTAAAACTCGTGTGCTATTGGCCGAAAGCGTCGATCAGACGATATGCCAGATTTCACTCGCGATTTCGCATTGTTTGCGAAGGGCGTGCAACTGACTATCTGTTAAAGCCTTAGTGTTCAAATTGGATTGGGCCGCGCGGTTGCTGGCACGTCGCTTCTTCTGAAATAAGTAACGATCAACACGTCACACGAATGATATAGGAATGAAAAGTCAGTTTCGACGACGCGACCGCGCGTGGCTTCCAGCTAATTTTTCTCGGCTTTTTAATTGTCTGGGTTGTAAATCACACATGCTTTCTCACCCTGCCATTGCGCCCCTGGCGGGCCAGGAAAATATCGCTCGCGGAGCGGGCGCGGTCTCGGTTGCCCATTCGCCCTGAAATGAGCTCTTCAAATTTTGCCAATTACTCAACGTCTTCAAACGCACGAGACTCGCCGATGCGCCGGGCATTCTGAACCAAGCCTCGACATGCGATCCGTTAATAACAAGGTGCCGACTGGACCGTCGCACAGATGTTCAATGCAGGCGACATGTGGACCTGAAGCCCGATCTGATCACGAGCGAGTCGGGCCACGCAAATGCTTGGCGACAAGGATTTCTTTCCAGTTGACCTGCATGGTGGCCATGCAAGGCTGACGCCTTTGAGTCTTCTTTGGTTCCCGAGCAAGCGGGGAATTCGGCAACAGTTCTGCTGCATCTATAGTGAATTTGGGTGTGCCCCCTAAAGCTCACGGCCACGCTACGGATCGTTGCGCGATCAGATCAACGGCCAAAATCGGTAATATATATTCGTAGTATAAATTAACGACACGGACTTTACACGCATTTCTGACTCATATTATTTGTCAGGGTAGAATCTACGACCGAATTTTTAATTAATTTCTGGATTAAATATAATATTGACCGAAATCTTTCGATTAATGTCAGGCACCTTTGAGCAGTTCTTTTTGCATCGCAACAGCGCCTAGGGAGAATTTCACTATTTAACAGAATATTACTTATTCGTTTGTGGTCTACCGCACATTCCGGGTACATTTACACCCGTGGTCAGACGAAAAGGTAGACTTTGCCGAATCGCTGAAGTAAGCGGCATTCTCGGTTAAACGTTTGCGTAATAGACGATAAGGCGACTGTCTCGACAAGTCGCGATACCGGGGTCGGGGTTCGCACGCAAGCGTTCCGAATACACGACGAAGGCATGTGGTCGCTTCTGTGACCGCATCGGGAAGGTGTGCCTTCGCGTTCGTGTTCCCAGGTCGCACGCCGTCCCAATCGTTTAAAGCGCCATCCGGTACTGAGCACGGAATGGGTCAATAATTCATTGGGTTAGTTAGATATACGAAGTAAAGAAAAAGCGGTTCGGGTGCCCACGCTCCCAACAGCATTTCGTGTGTCGAAGACTAAAAATCATTTGCTTATTTTCTGTCGGGCTTTTCTCGACAGTGGACGAACTCGCCATGATCAAACGACGTCAATTTCTCGGTTGCCTTACCGCGTTCGGCGGTAGCTATCTTCTGACCGCCTGCGGCGGTGGCTCCAGCGATGGAATCGGCAATGCCGCCGGTGCAGTCGCAAATAGCGCAACAAACAATGCCGCAGTTGGAAATGCAGTTGTCAACGCCGCTACGACTGCGTCGGCCGACGGAACGAGTCTGCCTTCGTCTGCAAAGATCGTCGATAACTCAGGCAATGTCTGGACGCTTTCTGGAGGCGTGGTGTACAGGAACGGCGCAGTCGCAGGCGTGAACTACAACGTCGCCTTGGCGCTGTGGTACGCCGGCACCGTGTACCATCAGAATACCGGGGGCCAGTTCTACTCGTGGAATGGTTCTGGGTGGACGTCATGCCTCGATCCACGCACCGCAGGAATCTCTCCCGACGGCGCCACGATTCCGTCGGGTACTGTCCTCATCGACAAGCAGGGTCGTAAATGGACAGTGAATGCCGGTGTTATCTATAGAGACGGTGCCGTTGTCGGTGTCAACTACAACGTCGCCTTGTTGCTCTGGTACGGCGGCATGATGTGGCACAAAAACACAAGTGGTCAGTTCTACGTATGGGCCAACGCGGGGGGATGGCTTGCTTCCACCGATCCGCGTATCTCTGGTTCCGCTGCCGCAGGCAGTTTCTTCGGCGTCAACGGACATTGGGACTACACCTATACCCCGGCCCAGATCGTTTCAATTCTCAAAAGCATGGGTTGCACCAGCTACCGCGTGGGCTGCAGCTCCGATCCGTCGCAGATTGCTGCAGTGGCCAAGCTGGCCGCTGCTTTCCAGTCTGCCGGCATGACCCTCTTGGTGTTGATCAACCAGGGCATGAACGACAACAATGGCAACTTGCTGAGCAGCGAGGGCGTTGCCTACAATCAAGCATATTCGGTTGGATCGGCGGTCGCAAACGCACTTAAGCAGTACGGGGTCACGATGTACGAATGCGGCAATGAGCTGACTCGTCAGAGTTCGACCGTCGTAGACTCGACTCAGGCGGGCTGCAAGGTTGCAGACTTCAATAATGCAAACTGGCCAGCCATGCGCGGCGTGATGCGCGGAATGATCGATGGCGTGAAGTCGGTCCAGCCTGGCGCCAAGTGCGGCATCAATTTCTGCGTGGCAGATGTGGGCGCGTCAGATGCCTTATGGGACGGCATACAACCAGATGGATCGCAGGGGCATCCTAAGGTTCGCTGGGACATCACGACATGGCACAACTACGAAGTGTATGGCGACATCTTTAATATTGGCATCGACGGCGCCGGACCAGGCTTTGATTTGCCAACGTACTGCAAGGCTCGCTATGGAGTTCCGTTCATGATCACGGAATGGAACACGGGCCCTGAGCAGACGCAAGCGTACAGGGCAAACTACGTCACGACTCAGTTGTCCAATTTCTACGCAAACAGAAAGAGCCACAACATTCAGTCTGTGATGTACTACGTGCTCGATAGTGGAAACAGCACGTACGGCATCATGATCAACGGCGCTCCCTTAAGCGCCCCGTACGCAGCGTTCACGGGATTCACGGCGTCACATGCGGACGTCTGAATCTAACCCTTGATGTGATAGAGAGCAGGAAAAGCGGGGGTAGCGTTTGCTATCCCCGTTTGCTTATTGGCTGCGCGTAATGTGGTTAGACGCACCCGTACGGTAACGCTCATTGTATTGGCTTAGCGTCGATGATGCCGACAGGGGTGGTTGCATCGATGGCAAAACTATCTCCGTCCTGGAAATTGTTCGATTTCTGCGATGTCTTGTCAGGCGTCTTCGTCTTTACTTGTTCGCGTCCCGCAACAAACCCGTTTGATTGAACCCGAATGGGCAAACTTGCCGATGCGGTAATTCTTTTGTGACGCTCGCAAAAGTTTTGCTGTCACACTGATGGGTGTTTACGGCGGGTTATTCATCATATGTATTGTTCGTTGATTGGCTAACCCGAAAACCCGTATCACTGCCATGCCCGATAGTCGACGATTCAAGCTAACCAGCCAGCGACCTACTTATTTGGACTAATGCATGAAGAGAGCGATTCTTAGAAGTTTGTCCAGCGTGAAGAGCGTCTTCATCCGAGTAGCTCTTACGGCAAAAAACGTACGCTTCGATGGTCCACCGGCCTTTTCGGGCAAGTGGCCGAGAATCAGCAACAAGGGGTACATCCACTTGGCTAAAAACTGCTCCTTCCGCTCTTACCGGACGCGCCCGTTCATCTGGGTTTCAGAGGGCGCGAGTTTAGAGATCGGGCAGAACGCGTTTTTTAACGATGGTGCGAATCTTTGCGCGACAACTTCAGTGAGAATAGGTAGCAATTGCAAGATTGGAGACATGACTTTTATTTTCGACACCGACTATCACCAAGTAACGCCCGAGCGCCCTACGAAGCAAGCGCCTGTAGAAATCGGCGACAACGTCTGGATTGGCGCGCGGTCGACGATCTTGGCGGGAGCTAAAATTGGCAGCCATTCTGTAATCGCTGCAGGGTCGACAGTTGTAGGAGAAATCCCCCCCAAGAGTTTAGCCGCAGGCTCACCGGCGCGGGTCATACGTCAGCTCAACGTACCCGACGACTGGGTCAGAGCTTAATCAAAGTCGCATGCGTCGCGACGCGGCCACAATGCGAGCAGATTTTTCTCAGTCGTTGCGCTACCTGCTTCCTTAAAGCATCCGTCTCCAAAGTCGAAGTTCCACAGTTAGAAAGCGCGTGCCTCTCATTCGGTCGTGATCTGGGCTGGCGCTGCAATACGGCAACTCAGTGCGCGGCCTGTATCTGCCTCGGAAAGACTGTTGAGTGTCGTCTGAGCGATTGAGGCCATGGCCTCGGCTGTGAAGAACGCCTGATGTCCGGTTACGAGGACGTTCGGGAACGTAAGAAGGCGCTGGAAAACGTCGTCTTGCACAACGTCCAGCGACAGGTCTTCGAAAAACAGCGCTTCTTCCTGCTCGTAGACGTCGAGCACGACGCCGCCGAGATGTCCTGACTTGAGCGCCGTGATCAACGCCGGCGTATCGACGAGCGCGCCGCGGCTCGTATTGATCAGCAGCATACCCGGCTTGCTTGCAGCGAGCGCCGCTGTGTCGATGAGATGCAGCGTGTCGCGTGTCAGGGGGCAGTGCAGGGAGATGACATCGGACGCTTCGACTAGCGCGCGCATCGTGACATAGCGCACGCCCATGTCCACGAGCGCAGCGTCCTCCACGACATCGCAGGCAAGCACGTCGCACCCAAATCCAAGTTTGAGCGCACGCGCGACGAGCATGCCGATACGCCCGGTACCCACCACACCGACCGTCTTGCCGTGCAGGTCGTGTCCAAGCAAACCGTCGAGCGAGAAGTTGTCCTCGCGAACACGCGCATAAGCATGGTGGATCTTCCGGTTAAGAGAAAGGAGCAGGCCTATCGTGAACTCAGCCACTGCGTAAGGCGAATAAGCGGGCACGCGCACTACCTCGATACCCCGCTCTTCAGCCGCCGTCAGGTCGACGTTGTTGAAGCCCGCGCAGCGCAACGCAATCACGCGGGTGCCCCCATCGGCCAAGATCCGGATTGCTGCGGCATCGACTCGGTCGTTGACGAATACGCAGACCGCCGCGAACCCCTTCGCCAGACTTGCGGTGGTGACGTCGAGTCGCGGCTCGAAGTAGGTCGGCGAATGCAGGCCGTGTGCATTGGCTGCGTCGAGTGCTGCACGGTCGTAAGGTTTGGTACTGAAGATTGCAACTCGCATGACGTGGTCTACCGGTTAGTTAGCTGGAACAGCGGTGCGCACGGCCGTACCCGTTCACGCAGGAAAAACGATAGGACGACCGCGATTACCACACCGAACACGAGTGGAATGAAAGCATGCTGGAACGCCTGCAGGTTCATGGTTCTGCCTGGCTGTGCCACCATCAGGCGCGAAATGAACGGCGCGAGCAGGCCCGTTGTCAGGAACACGAGGAAGTTCATCACGCCCGCCGCGGTACCTTTCACCTCGTGCGGATTGACCTCCTTCATGGTCGAAAACGGAATCATTGCGGCACCGGATGCAATGCCGAATAACAGCGCCACTGAATATCGCGGGAAAGTGCCTGCTGGAATGAAGACCGCGACGAGTCCGAGCGCGAGTACCGCCAGTGCGCCGCCAATCAGCACTGGCTTCCTGCGTCCCGAGCGGTCCGAGAGATAACCGAGCAGAGGACACCCGATTACCCAGCCGATCGGCACCATGGATGCGTCGGCAGCGGCTTGCGCCATGTCCATATGCTGGCCATCGTGCAGGAATGAGGTCACCCAGACGAGGGCGCCGATGGTGGTCGGCGCGAACAAAAGGCCGCCGATCACACCGGCGAGCCAGCTCTGCGGGTTCGACAATACGATTCGGTATGGCCGCAGCACGTTGGCGATGCCAAGCGTGCCGTGATGACTGTCCGCTCCTTCATCGGGCATCGCGAACCATGTGCCCACCGCGAGCAGCGCGCCGATCACCGCAAAGGCGATCCACACGTGCTGCCAGGGCATCTGCAAGCTGCCGGCGGGATCGATCAGCATGTGCACGGGCTTTGAGCCAAACGCGGCACCCGCCATGCCGAGACACTGCGTAAGTCCGATGAACATTGCCAGCATGCCTGCCGGCAGGTAGCGCGCAGCGACGTAAGACGAGCCAATGAACGCGAAGATGGCGCCCACGCCCTGCAGGATGAAGCCGGCCATGCCTGCCGCGCGGCTACCCTGTGCAAACACGAGGCATCCGATCGCGACGATCGCGATGCCATATGGAATCGTCCGGCGCGCACCGTACCGGTCGAGCAGGACGCCTGCGACCAGCGCCATTAGTGCGTACACCATGTAGTAGGCCGAAACGATCGATCCAATATGGTTTCCGCCCCAGGCTTGTGCCAGTTCATTCTGCATTACGCCGGGCGCGGAGCGGACCGCGTACTGGTAGAAGTAGAAGATTGCGCAAAGGAGCCAGGGCAAGACGCCGGCTATGGCGAGTCGATTAGCTGCGGGGGCGGCCGGCAAGACGGTTGAGGTGGACATGATGGGTTCCAGGCGCGGGCGCGCCACGTATGTCAGTGAGACAGCAGAATCGGCAGCGTGGCCGAAGGGAGGCTTTCGGTGAGATGTTCGCCCAAAAAGTTTCAGGGTTGTCGGGCTTGACTTGGCCGATCACGAGCAATCGACGCAGCGCAGTGGTCGTGAGCCGGGAAAGTCTTCGTCCAATGCACATACGGTCCATTCGTCCTCAACGTCCCGGGTGCAAGCTCGGACTCGAAATCCTCGCGCACGACGCGCGCTCGCTGCGAGCGCATCTTTCTGATGCATTGCGTAATATTCAGCCAAATCTGCCAACACTTAGAACGTTCGCGGGTACCGATCGAACGTGGCATAGACCGCGTCGAGATGCGCGCTGGATTGCCTGGCAAAGCTCATCTCAATAGAGGTTCTGGCACGGGACTATCAGTTGTATCGACATATACGGCGATACTTTCCAGCTCATGATGAGCCCTTGGAAAGAAGGACGAATCGATCGGAGTTCGAGGCAATCCGGGCAATGAGTCAACGAACATGACTAGGCTATCCGCTAGCGCTCTTCGTTGAGATGATCTAGATCATGCCGGGCCCCGACAGCCCTCCGATGCTGGCTTGTCATGCGAAATAAGGAGAGACGTCCGATGTCTGAAGATCAAATCGTCTACCGCGAACGGGGTAAGTTGAATACGCCCGGCGCACTGTTGAACCTTCTCGAGATAGATGCCACGGGCCTGCACAGCGTAGTCCTCGAAGGTGACAGCCGGTTGATCCGGTCACCGCACAAGCGAGTCGATGCCGTCAGCACTGTCCAACTTTTCATCGGCTCCGCATCTGCTGCTGTCCGGCATGCCCGTACCGGCAAAACTTCGTGATAGCAATTCCTCGATGCGATCAATGGATGATCAGCAGGGCGGCTGTGCACAGCACAGCTGCGGCTTCACGATGATCAGCTGAGTTTGATGCCACAACACCGGCTGGAGAAAGCCGGGCTTAGCTTGGGTAAGCTGCTCATGGCGAGGGCTTCCCACGCTTCGGTTTCTGAGCTGTCATCCGGGAAGTCCAGGTCTTGGACGCTGCCGAGCCCGGCCTTTCACGAGAGCGAACGCCTTACAATCCCTCGAACTCGGTGGCTCCTCACTCGATATGCGTATTCCGCCATTGAAGGCTATCGTCGCCTTCGAAAGTCGCGGAAACGAAAGTGTAGGTATCGTGGCGCACTTAAGTTCAACCGCTTCCGAAGCGGTCCCCTAATCAGGATCTCAGAGGGTCGCCAGCGAGCGGCAGGTCCCGCACACGCTTGCCGGTAGCGTCGGCAACCGCGTTGGCAAGCGCTGCGGCGGCCGGGCCTTGTGACGCTTCGCCCACGCCGAGGAACGGTGTGCCGGGACGGTCGATCAGGTCGACATCAATGCGTCCCGGCACTGATGAAAACCGCAGGATTGGATAAGTGCTCCAGTCGAAGCTTGTGATGCCGTGAGGTTCGAAGGTCGTCTGCTCAAAAAGCCACCAGCCCCTCCCGATTCACTGGGCGCTCGCTGTTGCTACTATCGCCTGCGAGCGCCCCTTCGTGCTTATCCAACACTCACTTCTACCCGGCGCGGTTTCGCTTCCTCGCGGCGCGGGATGCTCAGCTTCAACACGCCGTCGTTCAGGTTGGCTTCAATTTTCGACGTGTCGAAATCGGTGCTCAACGAAAAGGCACGCGCGAACCGAGGTTCACGAATCTCTGCATGGTGCAGGCGCAGCCCACCCGGCGTATCGATCAATGCCTCGCCTTCGATGAAAAGTGTCCCGTCCTGCACATGCACGTTCAAACGATCACGCGACACCCCGGGAAGATCGGCCCACAGCGTAATGCCATGAGCGTCTTCATGGATATCGACGGCCGGGGCGATCGTGGGTCCCTTTCGTGCGTTTTCTTCGTTGGTCCGCGCAAGAGCGTTGAGCTTGCGTTCCGCGAGTTGAGTTTGCGTGTTCATGTTGTCCTCCTCGAATGTTGTGACAGGCTGATTACTGGATCGCGATGGTGCGCGGCCGTGACGTTTCGCGTTTGCCCACGCTGATGGCAAGGCAGCCATTTACATAGCGCGCCTTCACTTTGTCGGGATCTGCATCGCGCGGCAACTCGATAGCCCGACGAAAACTTCCCGCGAAGCGCTCTTGCGCATAAGTGCGGCCTTCGGACGGAGATTCGACGCCTGCACGCTCACCGCTAATGGTGAGCAGCCCCTTGTCTACGGTCACTTCAATCTTTGCCGGATCGATGCCTGGAGCGAATGCAACGATCTCGACCGAATCGTCGGTGCTGCCGAGGTTGATCTGGGGAAAGGCGCTGAAACGCGATGCTCGGATGCTTGTTGGCAGGCCACCAAACACCGACGACATCTGGCGTTGCAGACGGTCGAACTCATCGAACAAGCTGGTATTGAAAAGAACATCACTCATGGCTGCAATCTCCTATAGGTGGCAGGAGACGAACCGGCATACGCGCTCCAGTTCGTCTGCCGAGTCTCTGACAAACCAATCGAAACACGCAGCGCGAAAACCGCGGCTGCTTTCGAATCCAAAATAGGAAATAGCCAAAAAATTTCAAGGGGGGGCTCAATTATTTTTTTTGTCGTCGAACTGAAGGATGCTTGCGTCTTTTTTGCACAGCACAAAATCAGTTTGTCCGTTCGACCGACATCCATCCGTTCGCTAAACTTGCCGCTCCAATCTGCGTCGCGATCAAGTCGCCCAGCTTTTTCGCGTCACCGGCGACGCCGTTGCGTTTCGCCTCGGACACGCCATGCAAGGACCCGCCCGTCGCGGCAGCCGTTGCAACATTGCCGGCAACCGCGCCAACCCCCGCTGTTTCTGCGACACCTGGCATGCGCCCGCTGTCGGCTTCAAGGGCGAAGCTGCGAAGTGGCATGAGTGCGCCATCGGCGGACTTGTAAAGGATCTGGATCGACGCACTCACTTCGCTTTTGCCTGCGCCAAGACCGATCAGGACGCGGCGGCGTCGCTTGCCTTCGTCGATGGTTTGGAATTTGCCTTCGACAAGCAGCTCGTTCTGATTGGGCGGCGCAGCGCAGTCTGCGCGTACTGCACGCAATCCTGCTGATTGCAGCTTGCGCACGATTTCATCCGCGACCTGCTCACGCGTATCGGTTGCTGTTTGATCTTGTTCTTGAACCAACGATCCGCCGCTGATGAGCGTTTTGCCTTCGTGTGCCAGCCCGCTATCCATTTTCACCTGGCTGGACGTGGCGCCGAAAGAACATACGTATATAACGTCCGCGCGAACGTTCGGCGCGGTGTAGGTCTCGATGGTCTCGGTGGCGGCCGAGGCGCACCCACCCAGAATTAGCGACCCCGCCGCCAGCGCGGAGGCCGTCAGATGCTTGGCATTACGAATGAAAAATTTGAGTGAGATTTGCATGGTGGTTTGTTATGGCACCGTCGTGCCAAGATGTCGGAAGAGAGGTGTGCCTTAGCACGCGAACGTGAGTATGGAAGGAAGCGGCCGTGCGCACCATTCAGGAATTATGTCGCGCGATGTCGCCGTGATCTGACACGTGCGAACGGCAGCTACCCGCGTCCTTATGAAGAATGCCGGTTCATTGGCAACGTTACGCATGCCTCGAGACCGCCGCCTTCACGCACGCGAAATACCAAGGCACCGCCGTGCAGACGCGCGATGCGCTCAACGATCGCAAGCCCCAGACCCGAGCCGCCCGAATGCGTCCGGGCGTTCGTACCCCTGCTGAACGGCGTCTTCAGGTTTTCCATTTCCGAGGCGGCGATTCCCGTGCCGCGATCGCACACGGCGACGCACGCGGCGTTGCCTTCCGTCCATGTTCGGACGGCGAGACCGGTGCGCCCATAGACGATTGCGTTCTGCATCAGGTTCATGAGGAGCCGCATCAGGCTCACGGGCCGGTATGCGAACACGGGAACGTCTCCGAGCGACAATTCGAATTCGTGCCCCAGCCCGGCAAAATCCGCGGCGAGCCGGCCGATCAGCGCGTTGAGTTCACCGGCTTGCGGCAGCTCGCGTTCACCGCTGCCGGCGTAGTCCATGAACTGCTGAAGAATCGTGTCAATGTGGTCGATATAGCTCTCTGCCGACGCCACGAATGTATCGTCGGCACCCCGCGGAATCGCCATTGCCATCGCGAGACGAAGCTTGGTGAGTGGCGTGCGGATGTCGTGTGAAACGCCCGCCAGCATCAGCGCGCGTGTTGATTCAGCTTGCTTCAGCGCATGAGTCATCTGGTTGAACGCGCTGCTGACCTGGGCGATTTCAGTTGGCCCGTCAGTTGGGAGAGTGACGGACGCCTCACCGGCGCTCACGTGGCGCGCGGCGCGCGCGAGATCCTTGAGGGGACGGTTGATGTGCAACTGGATCAGGTAGCCCGTCAGAGCGGCCAGCAACGCGAGACCTGCGCAGAGCGCGAGTGTCGTCACGATGCCGCTCGCTTGCGCATCCTCGGTCATCGGCAGTGCGATCCAGCGGGTGTCGCCCGCGACGTGCAGACGAATCCAGAGCCGCTCGCCGTCGCTGGTCTGCCAGCGGACCTGCATGTCGGGCGGCAGATCGCGCTGCAGCGCACCCACGAAGACGTCGCGTTGCCAAGTGCGGAACAAGCGGAGCGGGCTCGGCTGCGTTTCGCGTTCGAGATGTTCGGGTAAGTCAGTCTGGCCGCCCAGGCGCGCGGCCGCGGCGCGGCCTTCGTCGGGCGGCATGGCGGACAACACGCCATCGAGCGTCTTCACATAGTCCGAAAAGATGATCGCGGCGCGGTCAATGCGCGGGCGCTGCACGAAATTCAGCAGCACCGCGAACGAGCACGCCTGGGTCAGCGCGACAAGCGCCACCAGCAGTGTGATATTGCGGGCCAGCAGCGAACGCGGCAACCATCCGCCGAGCCGGTACGAAAGCGATGACGTGCTCACGGCTCGATGCCCGCAACGAGCATGTAGCCGACACCCCATACGGTCTTGATGAAGCGCGGTTTGGCCGGATCTGCTTCGACGATCTGGCGAAGCCGGAGGATCTGTACGTCAATGCTGCGACCGAGTGCTTCATGATCTCGGCCGCGCGCCCGCGCAAGCAGGTTTTCCCGACTGACCGGCCGATTCGGCGATGAACCCAGCGCATGCAGCAGCAACATCTGCGCTGAGTGAATCTCGACGGGCTCGCCGCGAAGCACCAAGGTCTGCTTTGAGACGTCGAACTGGTACTCGCCGAAGCACAGCGTCTGCGAGGTCACAGTCGGCACGCCGGCGGCCATTTTCTGGCGGCGCAGGAGCGCACGGATTCGCGCGATGAGTTCATCGGGGAGAAAGGGCTTGGCGAGGTAGTCGTCGGCGCCGGTTTCGAGGCCAACGACGCGGTCGACCGCATCGCCCTTCGCGGTCAGCATGAGAATGGGAAGCGTCTGTCGTTCGGCGCGCAACCGCTTGCACACCGTCAGCCCGTCTTCCGGTTCCATCATCAGGTCCAGCACCAGCACGTCATACGGTTCGCGCTGCAAGTAGCGGTCGAGTTGCTTGCCGTCGGCGACGACGCGCACGTAGAAGCCGTGGCTTGTCAGGAACCGTTGCAGCATGTTGCGCAGCTCGGCTTCGTCGTCCAGCACGATAACCCTGTTCACTTGTTCCATGACGCGTCTCCCACGGTCACTTACATTCAGCGTGCCATTGCTTTTTGCTTCATCAGGTCTTCGATCTGCGGCAGCGTGACGTAGCCGACCCGCTGTGTATCGATTTCGTCGAAGTGCTTCGCCACCATTGGCATGCCGGCCGCCGCCTGGTCCCGAGTCAGCTTGCCGTCGCTTGTGGTGTTGGCGCTGGCAAAGCGAGCCTGCAATTGCTGCGTTGCACGCCCGCCGCGCGCGGGTTA
>NZ_JBSIPA010000610.1:0-3175 GCF_053574605.1 Caballeronia sp. M23-90
GTGAGCTTGCCGATAGGCGCGATCGGTCATTTTGTCGATGCATGCCGAAAGGACTTTGGCGCACGCTGGCCGACGCATCGCGGGTTCTATTTCGGGCATATAGGCGACTCGAACCTGCATGTCACGCACAGGTCGTGCAGCGCTGGACGTTCTCGGCGGCATTGCTGGCGTTCGCGCTGCGCTTGTCGTTTGAATAAAAGCCGCTTGGTTTGGGGAACTTCAAGCGCCGTTCTTCAACCCGTTACATCGCCAACCAGGATTGCGCCTTCATCTTTCAGCGCGCCAATGCGTGCATCGGAGAAACCGTATTCGCGCAGCACCTCCGCCGTATGCTGCCCTAACAGCGGCGCCGGCACGGGGGATTGCGTGCGGCCATCGGAGAAATGGATCGGCAAACCCAGGCCACGCATGCGGCCCGCGACCGGATGCGTCGTCTCCACGATCATTCCACGCGCCAATGCCTGCTCGTGTGCAACCGCTTGCGGCACCTCGAGCACCGGACCCGAGGGCAAACCGATTTCATCGAACATCGTGAGCCATTCATTGGTCGTGCGCTCGACCAGCCGGCTCGTGAGGATGTCCACCAGTACGCCGCGGTGCTTCATGCGCCCGGCATTGGTCTTGAAGCGTTCATCGTCCGCCAGACCCGGGATGTCGAGCACGCCGACCAGACGCTCGTAGTTACTCTGGTTTGCTCCGCCAATGTTGACCCAGCCATCGCGCGTGCGGAATGCCTGATACGGCGCGCTCGTCGGATTCGCCGAGCCTGCTTTCGGCAGCACTGTGCCGTCGGCGAAATAGTTGGCAAAGGCCCAGTACATTTGCTGCAAGCCAGCCTCGAACAGCGATGTATCGACCATCTGACCCACGCCGGTTTTTTGCTTGGCCGAGTACGCCGCGCAAATGCCAAGCGCAGCGAGGATGCCGGCGTTGATATCCGTGACCGGCGAGCCGGCCTTGATCGGCGCCTGGCCCGGCTCACCCGTCATGCTCATCAAGCCGCTCATGCCCTGCGCGATGAGATCGAAGCCGCCCTTGTCGGCCATCGGACCGGTGCGCCCGAAACCCGATATCGCGCAATAGATCAGGCCAGGGTTTTCCGCCTTGAGCGCGCCGTAGCCCATGCCGAGTTTTTCCATCGTGCCGCGCCGGTAGTTCTCCGTCACGACATCGGCCGTTGCGAGCATCTTGCGCAGCACTTCACGGCCACCGTCTGTCTTCAGGTTGATACCGACGCCGCGCTTGTTGCGGTTCACGATCATGAACGACGCCGATTCGCCACCCTCGAGAATAGGCGCGAAACGGCGGCAATCGTCGCCGCCGGGAATTTTCTCGACCTTGATGACGTCCGCGCCCATGTCGGCGAGCATCATGCCGCAGATGGGTCCGGACATGATGTGCGCGAGCTCGATCACGCGCATGCCGGAGAGCGGGCCTGAACTTTTACTATCGGATGTTTCGTGTTCGAACATGTCAACGTCCCTTGAATTCCGGTTTGACCTTGTCGAGGAAGGCCTGGTAACCCGTACGAAAGTCCTCCGTGCCGAAACACGCGAAACCTTCGTCGCGTTCGGCGTCGGTGAGCGGAGCGGGGTTCATCGCGCGTTTGACGAACTGCTTGTGCCAGCGCGCGACCAGCGGAGCGCCATCGGCAATTCGGCGAGCGGTGGTCAATGTCTCGGCCGTGACCTGATCGTCGGGGACCACGCGCGTGACGAGGCCTTTGGTGAATGCCTCCCTTGCATCGAAAATCCGGCCTTCCAGCAGGATCTCCAACGCGACTGCGGGCCCGGCGAGCTTCGCGAGCGCGTCGAGTTCCGCGTGCGCCATCACGAGGCCGAGGTTTTTGATCGGTACGCCGAAACGACTCGATTCACCGCAAATGCGCAGGTCGCACATTGCGGCAATCTCCAGACCGCCGCCCACGCAAATGCCGTGGATCATCGCGACAATCGGATGCCGGCACTGATCGAGTGCGCCCAACGTGCGATGCATGATCGCGCCATACGCACGCGCCTGCTCGACGTTGGATCGATCGGTGCGGAACTCCGCTATATCGTTGCCCGGCGAGAACGCCTTCTCGCCCGCGCCGCGCAGGATGATGCAGCGCAGGGTGTCATCGGCGGAAAGGGTGTTGATGGTTTCGCCAAGCGCTTGCCACAGCGGCTTGGTCATCGCATTGAGTTTTTCCGGACGATCGATGACAACCGTCGCGATGGTTTCGTCGCGTTCAACCCGGATAGAAGCTTCAGTCACATCGACTCCTGTTCTAAACGTATTTGCGAAGCGGCTCGGCGTTCTCCGCACCCGCGGGCACATCATCCAGAACGCGATCCGGCCGCATGGTGAAGGACAGCACAATGCCGACTGCCATGAGGATCATCGACACGGTGAAGGGCAGGTTCCAGTTCCCGGTGCGGTCGATCATGAAGCCACCGGCGACCGGACTAATGATCGCCGCCAGCGCCGATCCCGAGTTCATGATGCCGCTCGCGGTCCCGGCGTGTTTGGGCGCGATGTCCATGGGGACGGCCCACATTGGCCCGATGGTCATTTCGTTGAAGAAGAAACCGCCGCTCAGGCACAACGCAGCCAGCGTGATCGACATGTTGGAAACAAGCATGATTGGCGCAAGCGAAAGCAGCGTCAGGAACATGCACACGCCGACCATCACGTTACGTGCGAGACGAAGATTTTTACTACGCCGCAGGATGCGATCCGTGATCGATCCACCCAGCCAGTCGCCAAGCACGCCCGCGAAGAACACGCCCGACGCGAACAGCGCGGACTTGCCCAACTGCATGTGATAGTTGTGGAGGAAGTACTGCGGAATCCAGCCGAGGAACAGCCACAGCACCCAGCCGTAGCAGAAGTACACGGCGGTGACCGGCGCCATGCGGCCGAGCAACGCGCGCCACGGAACGGGCGTTCTTTGCTTCACGCCGGAAAACGATGAAAGCGTCTCGCATTCGGCTTCGGTAATGGCGTGATGCTCGCGGGGGTTATCGCGGAAATAGAAGATCCACACGATCGCCCACAGAAAGCTCACGACGCCCGTCACGATGAACGCGCCGCGCCAGCTCGTCGCGATCATCAGCCACACGATCAACGGCGGCGCGACCGCATTGCCAATGCGCGACGCCGCGTGCGTGATGCCCTGGGCGAAGCCGCGTTA
>NZ_JBSIPA010000611.1:0-3168 GCF_053574605.1 Caballeronia sp. M23-90
TTATCGAGGAACACGCGCGGATGCGTGCTCCAGCGCGGCATATTCGGATTTGGGCAGAACGCCGGCACGTCTTTGGCCGACAACTGCACCAGCGGCATTTCCTTCAGTTCGCTCATGAGGAATCTCGTTCGGGTTCGTTTCTACGTTCTATTCTGGGGACGCGGCGAACGGGCTTTTCGCCGGTCCGCCGAGATATTCGCTTGACCGCCTTACTTGACCGTCGACAACCAGTCCGCGTACTTATCGTTCTTGCCGCTCACGATATCGAAGAACGCGCTTTGCAGCTTCTCCGTGATCGGACCGCGCTTGCCTTCGCCGATAGTGCGATTGTCCAGCTCGCGGATCGGCGTGACTTCGGCGGCCGTGCCGGTGAAGAACGCTTCGTCGCAGGTGTAGACCTCGTCGCGGGTGATGCGCTTTTCGATCACCGGAATGCCGAAGTCGCGTGCGAGCGTGATGACCGTGTCGCGCGTGATGCCGTCGAGGCACGAAGCCAGGTCCGGCGTGTACAGCTTGCCGTTGTTCACCAGGAAGAAGTTTTCGCCGGAGCCTTCCGACACGTAGCCGTCGACGTCGAGCAGCAGCGCTTCGTCGTAACCGTCTGTGATGGCTTCCTGATTGGCCAGGATCGAGTTCACATACCAGCCGGACGCCTTGGCGCGCACCATCGACACGTTCACGTGATGACGCGTGAACGACGACGTCTTGACGCGGATGCCCTTGGCAATGCCGTCGTCGCCGAGATAGGCGCCCCACGGCCATGCGGCGATTGCGACGTGAATGGTGTTGCCCTTCGCCGATACGCCCAGCTTTTCCGACCCCACCCAGATGATCGGGCGGATATAGCAGGATTCGAGCTTGTTCACGCCGACCACTTCGAGCTGCGCCGCTTCGAGCGTGGCGTGGTCGAACGGGACTTCCATCTGGAAGATCTTGGCGGAGTTGAGCAGACGCTTGGTGTGATCCTTGAGGCGGAAGATCGACGTGCCGCTGCCGGTCTTG
Source organism: Caballeronia sp. M23-90 (assembly GCF_053574605.1). Classification (NCBI taxonomy): domain Bacteria; kingdom Pseudomonadati; phylum Pseudomonadota; class Betaproteobacteria; order Burkholderiales; family Burkholderiaceae; genus Caballeronia; species Caballeronia sp. M23-90. Next base: position 1,003 of record NZ_JBSIPA010000611.1, read on the forward strand.
TAGGCGCGCACGCCTTCAAAAACGCCCATGCCATAGTGCAGCGTGTGGGTCAGCACGTGGATGTTGGCGTCGCGCCAGTCGATCAGCTTGCCATCCATCCAGATCTTGCCGTCGCGGTCGGCCATTGACATACGTTTCTCCTGGCGAGTGTGTGCACGTGTTTGAATGGGCCGCCGGCGCGGTTCCACGTATGCACGGGAACCCGGATTTCGATGCAGATCCGGCACGCGGCCAGACGGCCAAAGACCGTCATTTTAGCGTCTTTTCGATTAAAAAATGGGCGGCGTCGGCCATTTGGCGCCTTTCACGCCGCTATAATTCGCCTTTCGCCGTCATGCGGTGCGTCCAGCGCGAGCCCGGTGGGCGCACAAATAGCACTCAGCTCACCCGCAGGTCACCGTCCGACTGCACCCCGACTGCACCCCGACTGCACCCAACGCGCACTCACATTCATGTTCGACCGGCTGTCCGATACCAACCGACGCGCATTCATCGAGGGCGTCAAGACGCTCTCTCCGGCGGTTCCGGCGACGTTCTCGTGGGGTCTCGTGACCGGTATCGCGATGGCGAAGTCGGTGCTCACCGTGCCGCAAGCGCTCGGCATGTCGCTCGCAGCCTATGCCGGGTCATCGCAACTCGCCGTGCTGCCGCTGTTGGCAGCCAAGCTGCCGCTCTGGACCATCCTGTTGACCGCCGCCATGGTCAACCTGCGCTTCGTCATCTTCAGCGCGGGACTTGCGCCGCATTTCGGCTATCTGCCGCTGCGCCGCCGGCTGGTGCTCGGCTATTTCAATGGCGACATCATCTATTTGATGTTCTCGAAGCGCAATTTCCCGGTCGGCTATCAGCCCGGCAAGGAGGCGTTCTTCTGGGGGCTGGCCGCGACGAGCTGGTCGTCGTGGCAGGTTTCATCGATCGTGGGGATTCTGCTTGCGAGCGTTTTCCCGGATAACTGGGGACTCGAGCTTGCCGGTACGCTCGCGCTCGTTCCGCTGATCGTGTCCGCGATCGCCACGCGCTCCACACTTGCGGCCGTGGGCGTGGCGAGCGTCGTTGCGCTGATCACGCTGGACCTGCCTTATCGGTTGTCGTTGCCGCTGGCGGTCGTCGCGGCGTTGCTGGCCGGGACGTTCGTGGATCTGATGGCGGAGAAGTTGGGCGTGCGCGCCGCGCCGAAAGATCCGGCCGTTGAACCGCCCCGCGCCAAACTCGATGCCCCCGCCAAAAATACCCGGAGCGCCCGGTGACCACCGCCCAGATCTGGCTTGCCATTGCCGGCATGGCGCTGATCACGGGCCTGACGCGCGCACTGTTCCTGATCGGCGGCGAACGCATGATCCTGCCCGAGCGGGTACAGCGCGCCTTGCGATACGCGCCGGCTGCGGCGCTTGTCGCGGTCGTCGTGCCCGATTTGCTGAGCACGCCGGATGGACTGTCCATCGCGTTTTCGAACCACGCGCTGTATGCGTCGCTCTGCGGCCTTGCCTGGTTTTTGTGGCGGCGGAGCATGCTCGGGACGATCGTCGTGGGCATGATCGTGTTCACCGGATTGCGGCTCTTCGCCTGATTTCATGCTGCGCCGCACCATGATGTGCAAGGCATTGTGAGCAATCCCGAATCCCGGGGATTTGCGTTTGCAGCGTTGGCGGGCGGTGGGTATCGGTTAAAATGGCGATCTTGCTGTCGTGTCCAATGAGGTCGATCGTGTATCCGGCAGTCACCGCACAAGCGCTTCAATCGCTCCAGTCGCTTCACTTGCTTCAGTCTCCGCTGTCACGCCCAGCCGTTTCGACGCATCGGTCTGCGGCGCGATCCGCTTTGTCGTGTGCATCGGGACTGCATCGTTCGCCCAACCGCAAGCACACCGCTTCCGCTTCAATTTCCCCGTAGCACTCTCTCGCGAGCCGCAGGCCTTTGGTTCCGGTCTGTGATTTCCAATCGCCCGAACCGCTTTCCAATCACCCGCTCACACGCTGACTCCCATGACGAAAGTACTGCGTTTCACCGATCTGATCGCCGAAGGCAAAGTGTCCGGCAAACGTGTTTTCATCCGTGCCGATCTCAATGTGCCGCAGGACGATCAGGGCAACATCACTGAAGACACGCGCCCGCGGCAAGCGCCTGCTGAATGGCCGGCACCGATGCGCGCACGCGCGTGTCTTCAGA